>WGCN01000035.1 GCA_015493745.1 Calditrichales bacterium | reverse complement strand
TGGCCGCCTATAACCAGATCCGTCCCGCGCTTTCCATGCCGAACAGCCTTTTTAAGGTGCAGGGAGAGGTGGAGATTTTTAAGACCGATACGACCAATGAATTCGGTGATAAGGTGCGCACGGCCCTTCTGATCGATGTGGTGGAGGGCACCATGCGTTTTTACATAGTAACCTATGAATTTGCCGAGCGTACTTTCCAGGGACGTAATTTCCAGACCAATATGGTTTACGACTCCACGGAAATTAAATTTGTTTTCACCGGTGAGGATTTTGAAAACGTGGAGCCGACCCAGCTTTATGTTTTACAGCGTTTTAAAGAGGATTTTGCCCTGCAATCAGTGGAAACCGTGCTGGATATCACCTCCTTTGTCAACGAAGAGGTTACGGCCTTTACCAGTAAAACCCTTTCCATCTATGGCAGCGATTCCCGTCTGGACAGCACCGTGGTCACCGCCAACTTCCAGGTGAACGGTACATCCACATTAACTCAGACATTCTATTTCAAGGATGGTACAAGCCGTTCCAATACCGTTACGTTCAACACGGACAATACCGGCAGCTTTACCCGTACCCTGCGCAACGGGGTGACGGTCTCCGGTTCCTTTGATCAGGTTGAGGATGACGGCGTCGGTTCCTATGAGGCCACCTGGACCTTTCCGGCCGGTAATTATCTGAAAAGTATTTTCCGAACGGCGGCGGTAACGGCCGACACCCTGGCCGGTCTGTTCAATGCCAATTTCTTTGAGAAAATCACTTTTGCCACCAATGAAATCGATTCCAGCCGCATCATCATTGCCAAGGATTTCTTTCAGGGGGTGGCCACCTATGACATTACCCGCCGCAATGGCGCCCATGGCAAGCTGACGGTGCAGGAGTTGGATGAGGTGTCCATCATGACCGGCTACTGGGTTACCTATGACAGTTTCTATGTTGACATTCGCGCTGAATATTATTCCGATCGTTCCGCTTATCTGACCTATTCGGTGTATGAAAATCAGGCCGCTTTTGAGTCCGGAGAGGATCCTCTGGTCGTCGCCGAATACAATTTCGACCCTGATGGCGGCGCTACGGGAACGGTAACTTCCGCTGGAAAAACCTATGAAGTTGAACTGGATGAAACCGGTGTGGGCAGTATGCTGCTTAACGGGGCCCGCAAAGCGATCAATATGTATCGCTAAAATCCGCTAAGAAAAAATCTGTCAAAACCCCGTTCCGTTGTGGAGCGGGGTTTTTTGTATTACAGGGGTAGCATACGGCCTCTTCCACACTATCTTTACGGGCCGGATGCAGCCGGCTGTCGTTCAACGGTGATGGGCTTCCCATAACAATATGGCCTTTTTACGGGCGCTGCCCCAATGGTAGTTGCCAAAAATACCCATGCGCTGAATTACCCGATGGCAGGGGATCAGATAGCTGACAGGATTGGCGCCCACGGCGCTGCCCACGGCCCGCCCCGCGCCAGGCTTGCCAATGACCCTGGCCAGATCGCCGTAACTGCATACCGCCCCTTCCGGGATGCGCATCAGCGCTTCCCATACCTTGATCTGGAAATTGGTGCCTTTTAAAAATAGAGGCAGGCGTTCCAATGTGGGTTCCTTCAAAAAAACAGAGCGATAGTAGGGGGTAAGAAAAGAGGTGTCTTCTTTAAAGGTTGCCCGGGGAAAGCGGCGCAACATATCGGCATATACATCGGCCTGCCCATGGCTGTAAAAGCCCATAAAGCAAAGTCCGCGCTCACCGGCGGCCATTAACACACGGCCAAAGGGCGTGGGGAAAACGGCATGGTAGAACAGGAGCCGACGGCCCATATTTTTAAACTCACCCGGGGTAACGGCATCCACGGCGATAAAAAGATCGTGCAGCCGGGCCGGGCCGGAAAGTCCGCTGCCCCAGGCCGCTTCCAGCACGGTACGCGACTCCCGAAGCAGGGCCCGGGCGTTATTTATGGTTAAAAATTGTAAAAAACGCTTGGGGCTGATCCCTACCCACTCCTTAAAGGTTCTTTGCAGATGAAAAGGGCTAATCCCCAAATGGGCGGCTATTTCCTCCAGGGAGGGCTGTTGTAACTGATGGCGCTCGATATAGATCAGAGCTTCTTCGATGAGTGGATAGCTTTCCATGCCGGTCTCTTTTTTTAGATGAAAATAATGGGGCGTCGATCAAAAGGCCACCCGCTTCTTGCTCCGGGGTCAGGGTAGTCGCACCGCCTGTCCCGTTTTCTGACCTAAGGGCAGTCTATAACGTGTGCTGTCCGGAAACATGAGCAACAGATATTTTTCGTTGCGGTCATCGATTTCCAACTGTGGGAGTTCCCGGACCCGTTTTTCCGGTAGGGCGGACAGGATCAGCCGGATATGGCCGGAGTCTTCCCAGAGCATAAAGCCGATGGAATCCGCGCGACTCTTCCCCGCTTTGACGATCAGGGAGGAAACCCGGTATCCGCGGCCGCTTTTACCTTGGATGAGAATGGGGGGAGAGGGTTTCTCCACGGGTAGTGCCGGGGGGTGAATATCTTCTTTTCCCGGTTGGGGGACGGATTCCTGCAGCGACTGTATGCGCAGGGGCGATAAAGGCCGATCCGGCGGAGATACCCGTTCCTGTTTCTGTGGGAGTTCCCGGATATCCGCGAGGGAGGACGGCAACTGAGCGGGCTTTGGTTTTGATATTTTAGCCCGTTGCATGTTTTTTTCCACGCGGCGCTTCCGGTTAAGTCCGCTCGTACTATTTTTTTGATTTGGTCCTGGTGCGGATCCGGCGGTACCGTATCCGGC
>WGCN01000034.1 GCA_015493745.1 Calditrichales bacterium | reverse complement strand
TCCCTGGCCCACGCGCATCAACAGGTGGCGCCCGGGGATACGATCTATCTGCGCGGCGGGGAATATTTCCCCCGGGAGAAAACCGTTTTTTCCCGGCAGGGGGAAGCCTCCGCGCCCATAGTATTGGCCGCCTATCCCGGGGAGCATCCCCTCATAAACGGCCGGGACATACCGGAGGGCAACATCAACCACGCTTCCACGGCCACCTGGGCCTTTGAAGGGGCCCGCCACTGGAAGATAAACGGGCCGTTTACGCTTACCAACGGGCGGGGCGCCGGTGTTTATATCGCGGATGTGCGTTATTTAACCTTTACACGGGTGGAAAGCAGCTATAACGGCCAGCGGGCCTCGCGGGCGGCGCACGGTTTTATGGTCTGGAGCGGCGATGATATTCTGTTTGAAAACTGCGACGCCCACCACAACGCCAACCATTTGTGGAAGGAGGGCGAGAACCAGGCGGAAAATCAGTACCAGCATGGCGACGGCTGGCGCATTTTTTCCGGGGCCAATATCCGGCTGCACGGTTGCCGGGCCTGGAACAACCTGGATGATAATTTTGATTTTTACAGCGCGGATCAACCGATTGAACTGATGGATGCCTGGGCGGCTTATGCAGGGCGGGATGACGCCTCGGGGTCGATTACGGGCGTTCCCGGAAAATCCATGCCCCTGTTGGATCCATGGGACTTATTGTGGGGCAACGGCATAAAACTGGGTTACTGGGAAGACAGTGTCGCCCATAAAGTGGTGCGCAGCCTGAGCTGGGCCAATAACGGCGCCGGGTTTCATATGAATCTCGGGCCGGCCGTGGTGTGGAATTCCGCCGCCTACGGAAATAAGGTGCGCGGCTTTGACTACACCGACGGGGACAGGCATGAAATGATCAATAACTGGGCCTTTGGCAATGCCTATGAAGACCCCGGATATCCCCTGGC
This sequence comes from Calditrichales bacterium, assembly GCA_015493745.1. Lineage (GTDB taxonomy): Bacteria > Calditrichota > Calditrichia > Calditrichales > J004 > J004. The sequence continues at coordinate 58,731 of WGCN01000034.1, read as the reverse complement.
CGAGCCCGACGGCTCGCTGAGCAGCCATAACTCCTGGGAAGATGATATGGGGCTGACGGTCTCGGAAACGGATTTTGCCAGCCTGGAGGACAGCGCCATGTTCGGGCCGCGGCAGGAGGACGGTCGTTTGCCCGGGGTACGTTTCCTGACCCTGAATGCCGGAAGCAGCCTGATTGACGCCGGACTGGATGTGGGCCTGCCCTTTAAGGGCTCCGCCCCGGATCTGGGCGCTTTTGAAGCGGGCGATTCGCTTACCGCCCTGCCCGGAGCGCGTAAACCGCCCCTGCCCGGCCGGATGGCGGTTGTCAACTATCCCAACCCCTTCAATCCCGTAACGCATATACGCATCGATCTGCCCGTGGCGGCGGAGGTCAGCGCGGTGATATATGATCTGGCCGGACGACAGGTTGTTCGTCTTTTTCAGGGATACCGCCCGGCGGGACGTCAGCAGTTTTCCTGGAACGCCACGGGCAGGAACGGAAGAAAGCTCAGCGGCGGGGTATACTTTTTAACCGTGCGCTCTACCGGACATGCGAAAACCGTCAAGCTGATTTATATGCCTTAAGGCCGTAAATAACCAAGGTGTACGGAAGGGGATATCTGTCGGCCCTGTTCTTCTACAGGGTTTACCCGGGGAATAAGAGCCGGGTAAGGCGACAGCCCAAAGCTATGATTTTTTTCAAGTACCGAAATTCGGGAGAAGCCGTCCCGATTTCACATCCCCAGGACTCTTTGTATTCCGGGTACTCCAAATATTCTACCATACATACACCTTTTATTGGCTGTGTATTAAAAGTGGCCTTGCGTTCGGAAACCGGTCACAGGCCGGGAATATTCTCCCAATAGCACTTTAATCACATTTTTTATTCTTTCCCCTTATTAAGTTAGTTCGGAGCGTAAACAATGCGTATATTCCGCGTGTGTCCGTCATTAACAGGATTGGGAAAATTCCATGAATAAAATGTTTTTAATGTTTTTGATTTTTATCTCCCTGCTCAATGCCCGGGAGTCCCTTTTTTGGGTCGGACCGGGGCAGGTACTGGATGTGCCGGCGGGCGGCACGGATTATCCTTTTAGGGATATCAACGGTTACGGCACGCTGCAGCCCCTGGCGGGCGGTTCAGCCGTGGCTATAACCTGGTACCGCGCGGGCTCCACGCAAAAGAACAGCATCCGCTTGCCCTGGCAACGGGATGTGGGGCTGCCCCTGTGCCGCGTGCTGCCCTCGGGAGAGCTGGCCGTGGCGGATATGGGCGGTCGCCTGCGGATAATGAACGGGGATGGCGCTGTTATCCGTGAAGTGGGGCTTTATCCCCAGGATGGCGCCTACAGCTATAACAGCGAGAACATTATTTTGATGGAAAACGCGCGCAACGGCCATATACTGACCGCCGTCTGGCTGGCCCGGGAAAAAAGAGTGCTGCTCACCCTGTTTGGCCCATCGCTGGCGCCGCTGTACCGCAATGAGTACCGCGATGTCTACTTACGGCAGATCGGACTGGATCCGGCGGGAAAAAGCCTGGGGCTGGCCCTGTACACGGCGCATCCTTTTGTCTTTGACACACGCGTTATGGATGAGGGCGGCCGTCTGCTGATCCGCTCCGCCCAACGTACCCGGGCCTTTGTGTTTGACGACCAGGGACATGTGGCCCTGCGGGATAAAAAACGGCTGGAAGTCTATGATCTGACCGCAAAAAAGCAAACCGGTGTTTATGAAACGGAGCAACTGATCAGCGCGGCGGTATTTGATGACGCCGGCCGGTTGATCGTGGAAACGGCGCGGGTGAGCCGCCGTCAACAGTCGGCCTCGCCTTTCTGGTATTACGGTAATATTCGACTGCACTGGCTGGATGAGGCGGCCCATCTGCAAAAAATGGAAAATATCGCGGGCGGTAGCTACTATCCGTCGCTGATCTATGATCACAGGGAGAGCCGCTTATGGGTTGGTCTGGAAGAAAAACAGGCGGTCAGGGAGGTGCGGCGATGAAAACGTTTCTTTATGGACTTCTTTTGATTGTTACCGTTTACGACGGGGCCGTTCGCGGGCAAAGCTATGCCTGGCCTGCCTTCCCCTTTGATCAGGATCATGGGGTGAACGGCACCTTTTGCGAAAACCGCATCAAGGGCGATGTGTTGCGCCACCACTTCCATGACGGTCTTGATTTCGGCCTTTCCGAAGGGGGCGAGGTCTATTCCGTTCTGGCCACGCAGGTCACCTCCATTTCGCGGGGAGGGGGCAATGCCTTTATCCGCGTGGGGCGCTATGCCTATGTGCATGTGGATCCCGATCCCAATCTGGATGTGGGCGATAAGGTGACCGCCTACGACAAGGTGATCGCCGTAACCAACTATCAAAACCATGTTCACTTTAAGGACGGTTATCCGGGCAGCGAGATCAACGCCATTCGTCCCGGCGGCGGCCTGACCCCGGTGACGGATACCTATGACCCGACCGTGGCCTATATTAAATTCTATAAAAATAAAAGCACGACTCTTTTTAATAACAATAAGGTGAACGGCCTGGTGGATATCGTGGCCCGCGCCTATGACCGCACCAATTCCGCCTATAGCGTGGGAACCAATAACGGTATATACCGCATGAGCTGGCAGGTGTTCGACTCCACGGGAACGCGGGCCGTTACCGCAAAAAAAACGCCCTATAAATTTGATAATATTCCCTCTTCCGATTCCTACATTACCAATGTATACTTTGTGGGCTCCGATCAGGGAACCTATATCTACACACCGACCAATCCGGTCAGCTCCGATGGATACTGGGATACCCGTCTGTTAGACAAAGGGCGTTACCGGGTGATGGTGGAAGTAGAGGATACCCGCGGTCACACCGCCACGCGCTGGGCCACGGTGCAGGTTGTGGAGCAGGACGATGCGCCGCCGCCCATGCCGGTGCTCACCATGCTGCGTGGGGAAAGTGACGGTCATCTGCAACTGCGCTGGGCGGCCATGGATACCAGCGATATTGCCGGTTTTAACCTGTTATTCAGTTATGATGGTCTGAGCTGGAACGAGAACACAGCCATGTCCACCTCCATTGCCATTGGCGACACCCTTTTTGCGGTGGATAATTTCAGCAGTGATAAAAGTATCTTTTTTAAGCTGCGCACCTATGACGATGCCGCGCTGATAAACTACAGCCCCTGGTCGGACAGTTACGGGGTGCGCGTTAGCGCGGACCCGCCTCCGTTGGCTATTGTGGATGGCTTTGACGGGCGGACGGGCTACTGGCGGGACAAACGGCACGATTTCGCTCTCGATTACGGCTTGGCGCTGGACGCCATGAACAGGGGATATAGTACGTTTGCCGATGAAAGCGTTGAAAAGGACGATCGGTTATTGAGCGGGTATCTCGTGGTACTCTACATGACCGGCGATGACCGGGCTCCGGACAGCGCCCTTACCCGTGGCGAACGGGCCGCCATAGACCGCTATATGCGGGGCAACGGCCATTTTATTATTTCCGGGACGGGGCTTTACAGCGATGCGCTTCTTGCCGGGGGGCAGACCCTGGATTTTTTCCGTACCCATTTTGCCAATCTGGGAGGCACACGGGTTTTTAACGCCGACTCCGTCTATGGCGTGGCCGGCACCGCTCTGGAAGGTTTTAAAGCCGCCATTCGCGATCCGGAGGGGGAATATCTTGTTATGGATGGCGCCGCTCCGGTGCCGGATATCTCCCGTTCCGTTTTACGTTTTAACGACCTGCAGGGCACTTCGGCGGCCGTTTTTAAGGATCGCGGTAAGGATGAGCCTTATAATAATTGTGCCGTCAGCTACCTGGCTTTTCCCATCGAGATGATTACGGACAGGGATAAGCGCTATGAGCTGGTCCGCCGTCTGGTAAAAATGGACGCGGTGACCGTTTTGAAAAACCGGGAAACGGTACCGGAGAAATTTTCCCTGGGGCAAAACTATCCCAACCCCTTCAATCCCTCTACGGTTATTCCTTACCGCCTGTCCGCCGCCGCCCGGGTACAACTGAGTGTCTATGATCTGAGCGGCCGATTACTGAAAACGGTGGTTAAGGGGCGTCAAAATGTCGGAAACCACCGGGCGGTGTTTGATGCTTCCGGCCTGGCCAACGGGGTTTATTATTATCGCCTTTATATTGAGGGGCAGGGAGTATTGATCCGTAAAATGTTGTTGCTGAAGTAGTCCTCCCTTTTTATTTAAGGGACAGATCCCGGCCTTATTATTGCCGTCGCCATGGGGAGAACCGGAAATTATCCCGGTGGTGGAAGAGTTTTCTTGATTTAATTGGGGACACATCCTAAATTCCCCAACCTGTACAAAAAACCACTGATTCGAATATTCTTATGGGAAAAATAATAGCTATCACCAATCAAAAGGGTGGTGTGGGTAAAACCACCACGGCCATAAATCTGGCCAGTTGCGTGGCCGTGGCCGAACGTTCCACCCTGTTGATTGATATGGATCCACAGGCAAATGCTACCAGCGGTTTGGGGGTTGATCCGGCCGAACAGGAATTCTCCATTTATGAAACTTTACTGGAAGACGCCGATGCGGCCCGGGCCGTGGTTAAAACATCGGTACCGAACCTGGATCTCATTCCCTCGCATATCCGACTGGTAGGGGCCGAAGTGGAATTGGTGAGCGTATCGCAAAGGGAAAAACGGTTACGCAAACAGTTAATGGCCCTTAAGGAAAAGTATGACTATATTTTTATCGACTGTCCGCCATCACTGGGTTTGCTGACCCTGAACGCCCTGACCGCTTCCGATTCCGTGCTTATTCCCATACAATGTGAATACTATGCCCTGGAAGGGTTATCCCAGCTTTTGAACACCGTTCACCTGGTGCAAAAAAATATGAACAGCGCCCTGGAAATTGAAGGGGTATTGCTGACCATGTATGACAATCGCCTTAATCTGTGTAATCAGGTGGCCCATGAGGTGCGCGATTATTTTAAGGATAAGGTTTATAAAACGATGATTAACCGCAATGTCCGGTTGGGTGAAGCGCCCAGTTTCGGTAAGCCGGTGATCATGTATGACGCCTTTTGCATTGGCAGCCAAAACTATATCAATTTAGCCGAGGAATTGTTGAGTGAAAAAAACAAAGAGACTCGGTAGGGGCTTAAGCGCGCTCATCCCCGAGACGCCCGATCCGCCCCAGGGGGGAACCGCTTCCGAAGATTATACGCTCAAGCAGCTCGATGTTTACCTGATACGTCCCAATCCCTTTCAGCCCCGTCTGGAATTTGACCCGATCGCCCTGCAGGAGCTAAAGACCTCGATTGAGGAAAAGGGTGTTATCCAGCCCATTACCGTTCGCCCCGTCGATGATCATTACGAACTGGTTTCCGGGGAGCGCCGTCTGCGCGCGGTAACCGAAATCGGTCTGGATAAAATCCCCAGCTATATCCGTCACATCGACAGTAAAGAGGAAATGCTGGAGCTGGCCATCATCGAGAACGTGCAACGCGAGCATCTTAATCCCATCGAGCAGGCCATTGCCTATCAGCGATTGATCGAAGAGTGCAACCTCACCCAGGATGAAGTGGCCCAAAAGATCGGTAAGGATCGCAGCACCATCACCAATATCATACGTCTGCTCAAACTGCCCAAAAAAATCCAGGATAGTGTGCGCAACGGTGAAATAAGCATGGGACATGCCCGGACATTGCTGGCCGTTTCCCAGCCCAAGGTACAAACAAGTATCTGGCATAAAATTTTAAAAGAACAACTTTCGGTACGCCGCGTAGAACAGCTGATCAAGGAAGCGCAGAACAAGACGCCGCTCCGTAAAAAAGAGGCACCGCGCCGTTCCGTTTTTTTGCAAAAAGTGGAAGAAAATCTGCGCGACACCCTGGGAACAAAAGTTGTGGTAAAGCCGAAAAAGGAGGGTGGCAGCATAGAAATCGAATTCTATTCTCCCGAAGACCTTAACCGGCTGATTGATATCTTTGAACAGCTTAAAACTCATTAAACATGGCCCGATCAAAAAGAAAAATAAAATCATATTCCTTCCTGATCATTCCCGACGGAAAAGACGCCACTCATAATTACAATATAAAAAGCTGGCTGATCAAAACCCTGGTGTTGATACTGGTGGCGGTTTTTGTACTGGTGGTGCTGGGCTTTACCACCTATTGGAAGGTGGCGTCGGTGGCGTTGGACTACAACCGCCTGAAGGAGGAAAACTTTGAGCTGCGCAGCAGCCTGAACCGGCTGACGGGTATTGAAGACGACTTGAAACGCATGCAGAAGATTAATAAAAAAATCCGCAACTCCCTGAGCGGCTATTTGCAGGTGGATGAAAAGTCTTCGGGAGACTCCACCACACAGAAGGAACTGGATCATGCGGTTATGGATCCGGCCAAGTCCCGGGTTCTTTTCAGCTCTATTCCCAGCTTGCTGCCGGTGGATGGATTTATGACCCGCGGTATGCAGATCACGGACTTGCGCATGCAACCGCACTACGGCATGGATATCGCCGCGCCGACGGGTACGCCTATCAAGGCCGCCGCCGACGGGGTGGTGATGTTTAACGACTGGTCGGAGCGTTCCGGTTATGTGCTGGTCATTAAGCATGATTACGGCTTTAGCACGGTGTATAAGCATAACCAGCGTAATATTGTAAAACAATTTGAAAAAGTGAAAAAAGGGCAGGTCATCGCTTTGTTGGGCGGTACCGGCCAGATCAGCAGCGGCCCCCATCTCCATTTTGAAATATGGAAAGAGAAAAGACCGGTAGACCCGATGCGCTATGTGGGTATGCCTTCCAAAATAAAACAATGAAAGGATGTTGAAAATGGGACTTAAAAATAATTCATCGACTCAAAGCACGGAACTGAACTTTATTGGTAAGGGCACCCATATCGAGGGTAATGTAACCACCAGCAGCTCCATCCGCATCGACGGCAGTATCAAAGGTACGTTGAATTGCAAAAACACGGTGACGATCGGCGAGTCGGGCAAGGTGGAAGGCGATATTCAGGCCCAGAACGCTATCATCGGCGGGCAGGTGCAGGGCCGTGTGGTCGTTCTGGAAAAGCTGGTTCTGGAGAATAAAAGCAGTCTGGTGGGTGAGTTGCAGGCCAAGAAGCTTATCATCGACGAAGGGGCTGTGTTTGACGGTACCTCGGCCATGGGCGCTCAAAAGCCGCTGAGCACATCGACGGCCTCCGCAGATGTCTCCAAAAAATAAAACGGATAAAGCCGGGATGTCCGGCCATGCTTCCTCGTTTCGAAAAGCCGGTCCTTATTTAAGTATCGGCTATGTTTTTTTAGGGAGCATTATTTTTTTTTCCTGGATAGGGTATGAACTCGATCACTATTTTCAGACAAAGGGTGTGATACTTCTGGCAGCAGTTCTGCTGGCACTAGGATTGTCTTTTTATCGTATGATACTGATGTTTAGGCAGATGGATAAAAGTAAATGACACGACTATTGTGGACGGGCGGTATAGCCTTATCGGCCGCGGGACTGCTGCTGACACTGCTGTTATGGTGGGCGGATGCCGGTGAGGGTACCGTTTATGGTGTGGCCTGTGGCAGCGTTCTGTTTATTATCAACATGGTTCTCGATACCCTGTTTTTAATTAAATCTCTGAAAAATGATGCCGATAGCTTTGTAAAGCGTTTTTTTCGCGGGAAGCTTGTGCGCATTGTCATAGTATTAATGATATTTTTCACAATATGGGTGTTCATTGCGTTAAATCGCTTTATTTTTGTCGTTACATTCTTTATATTATATTTTCTATTTCAAATTATTGAAATATACATCTTACACAAACACAATTCGAAAAGGTCCTGAGTTCTATGGTTTTTGAACAGCATGCCGCCGTTACGGATACGGCCACTGCGCGAAGTGAAAGCATTGGTGGTTTCATACAAGATCATATCGGTAATAGTGACAGTTGGCACCTTCCCGGTCTGCATATTCATCTGCCCCAGTTTGAGCCGGTTCAATTTCTGGGCATGAATATAGATTTATCCATAACCAACCATGTGGTGATGCTTTGGATTGCCGCTTTATTCGTTTTACTGCTCTTCGGTTTGGGTTACAAGAAAAACCGTAAGGTGCAAAAAGGGTGGGGTATCTTTATCGAGATGCTGGTGCTTTTTGTCCGTGATGAAATCGCCATTAAAAATATGGGCGAGAAAGACGGTCGCCGTTTTACCCCTCTGTTGGTCACCTTTTTTATTTTTATATGGATCGCCAATATGATGGGTCTGATTCCCTTGTTCACCACATCCACATCCAACATAAATGTTACGGCCGGTTTGGCGCTGGTTACTTTTTTTGCCACGCAGATTTACGGCATTAAAACCAGCGGACCCGTCGGTTATTATAAGAACCTGGTTCCTCACGGGGTGCCGATTTTTTTGTGGCCGCTGATGTTCCTGATTGAGTTGATGGGGTTGATCGCCAAGCATATGGCACTGACGGTGCGTCTGTTCGCTAACATGACTGCCGGTCATATCGTTCTTTTTGCCCTGCTGGGGCTGATCATCATCTTTAAGTCGTTTTTAGTGGCGCCGGTATCCATCGGCTTCGCCGTATTTACCTATTTTCTGGAGATACTGGTGGCCACCATACAGGCCTATATTTTTACGGTTCTGTCATCTTTGTTTATTGGAATGAGTTTAAATCCCGAACATTAAAATTAACTAAATATCTAATCTTTAGGAGGATAAATAATATGGAATGGGCATTAGCTATCGCATATCTGGCTGCTGGAATTGGCGCGGGTTTGGTAACGATCGGTGCTGGTATCGGTATTGGTAAAATGGCGGCATCCGCCGTTGAAGGAACGGCTCGTCAGCCGGAAGCAGGAAACGACATCCGTACGACAATGATTATTGCCGCGGCTATGTTGGAAGGTATCGCGCTTTTTGGTATCGTGGTAACATTCCTTCTTGTTATTAAATAAAACGGTAAGGACGATTAATAATGTTACAGCTAGATCCTGGAATGATGATCTGGACGTGGATCACTTTTTTCACAGTCCTGATTCTGCTTTATAAGGTTGCTCTAAAGCCCATACTGTCCGCCATCAGCGACCGGGAAGATTCTATCCGAACGGATATTGAGGATGCCCGCCGCCAGCGTGACGAGGCCGAAGCCTTGCTGGAAAAGCATCGTAAAATGGTGGCCGAGGCGGATATGGAAGCTCAGAAGATGATCCGGGAAGCACAAAGCCTGGCGGAGAAAACCCGGGCGGAAATTGTGGACAAAGCCCGCGAGGAAGCTACCGCATTGGTGGAAAAGGCCAGGGTGGAGATCGAAAAGCAAAAGGACGACGCCTTGAAATCTCTTAAAGCCGAGGTGGTGGATCTGGCGCTGGGTGCCGCGGAAAAAGTTCTGGTTCAGGTGATCGACAAGGATATGAATAAGAAAGTTGTCGATAATTATCTGACCTCCATGCCCAAATCGATAAAAAATTAAGGGGTTGATTTGAGTAGAGTATCAAAACGTTATTCCAAGGCGCTTTTTTCTTTGGCTTTGGAAGAAGGGATACTGGATAAGGTGGCCATGGATATGACCTCCTTGCAGGAGCTTCTTTCGGCTAAGGATTCTTTCTATTCCTTTACCAAAAATCCGCTGGTTTCCGTAGTGCATAAGGAACAGGTGTTGGAAGAGTTGTTTAAATCCTCTTTTCAACAGGTAACCCTGGATTTTGTGAAACTGTTAAGCCGTAAAAAACGGTTGGATACGCTGGATGACGTGGTTAAGGATTTCGCGGCCCTGGTATTGCGGCATCGCAATCAGCTGGAAGCGGAGATTGTGAGCGCTCAGGCTTTGGAGACAGAGCAGGTGGCTGCCATAAAAAAACGTTTGCAGGACATCTTTGGTAAGGAGATTCTTGTGAGTTTGAAAGAAGACCCCGCTCTGATCGGAGGCTTTCTGGTAAACGTAAACGGACAAATAATCGATAACAGTATTCGATATCAATTAACAAAGCTTAAAGAGCAGTTAGTTGCTTAATAACAACTGAGAGGTTTTATATAATGAGTACAGCAGTTAGACCGGATGAAGTCTCTGCGATTTTGAAAAAACAGTTAAAGGATTTTCAAACAGAGTCGGACATCTATGAAGTAGGTACTGTACTGCAGGTGGGAGACGGCATCGCCCGTGTGTATGGCTTGGAAAAAGCCATGGCCGGCGAACTGGTCGCTTTTCCGCATGACGTGATGGGCATGGTTTTTAACCTGGAAGAGGATAACGTGGGTGTTATCCTTTTCGGTGAAGACACGCTTATTAAAGAAGGGGATACAGTAAAGCGTACCAATAAGGTGGTTCAGGTGCCGGTAGGTGATGAACTTTTGGGACGCGTGGTCAATCCGCTCGGTATTGCCATCGACGGTAAAGGCGAAATAAAAGCAAAACATTTTAACCTGGTGGAACGCAAGGCGGAAGGCGTTATACAGCGTCAGCCGGTAAAGGAACCTCTGGCGACGGGTATCAAGGCTATCGACGCCATGATTCCCATTGGTCGCGGACAGCGTGAGTTGATTATCGGTGACCGTCAGACGGGTAAAACCGCCGTGGCCATCGACACCATCATCAATCAAAAGGGCAAAGATGTTTTTTGCATCTACGTGGCGATCGGTCAAAAGGCCTCCACCGTGGCCAAGGTGGTGAAAACCCTGGAGCAGCACGGAGCCATGGAGTATACGATTGTGGTTGCGGCCAATGCCAGCGATCCGGCCCCCCTGCAGTATATCGCTCCCTATTCCGGTGCGGCCATGGGTGAATTTTTCCGGGATAAGGGAAAACATGCCCTGGTGGTTTACGATGATCTTTCCAAGCATGCCTGGGCCTATCGTGAAGTTTCCCTGCTTTTACGGCGTCCTCCGGGTCGCGAGGCCTATCCGGGCGATGTGTTTTATGTACACTCCCGTTTGCTGGAGCGCGCGGCTAAGCTGAATGATGATCTGGGCGGCGGTTCCCTGACGGCCCTGCCGATCATCGAAACCCAGGCCGGTGACGTTTCCGCCTATATTCCCACTAACGTCATCTCCATTACCGACGGACAGATCTTTCTCGAAGCCAACCTGTTCTACAGCGGTGTGCGTCCGGCGATCAACGTGGGTATTTCCGTATCCCGCGTGGGTGGTAGCGCGCAAATTAAAGCCATGAAACAGGTGGCCGGTACCTTGCGTTTGGATTTGGCTCAGTACCGCGAGTTGGAAGCGTTTGCCAAGTTTGGTTCCGATCTGGACCCGGCCACGCAACAGCAGCTACGCCGTGGTGAGCGTTTGGTGGAAATACTGAAACAGGGCCAATACAGCCCCATGGAGTTCAGTCGCCAGATCGTTATTATCTTTGCCGCAACACACGGTTTCCTGGATAGCATTCCCGTGTCGGCCATCAAAAGGTTTGAAGAGGAATATATCAAGCATCTCGAAGTAAAGCATCCCGATGTTTTTGAGGAAATCCATGAAAAAGGAAAACTGAGTGACGAATTGAATAACAGGATGAAAGACATTCTGGAAAAATTTGTGGAAGTTTTCCGGTACGAGGGTGAATAATGGCTACACTGCGTGAAATCCGCCAGCGTATTTCCAGTGTAAAAACGACGCAACAGATCACCAAGGCAATGAAAATGGTTGCCGCGGCCAAGATGCGTCGTGCGCAGGAGAATATCCTGGCCATCCGTCCCTATGCCAATGAGATTAACGGACTGATCCACCACATTGCCGAATCGGGCGAGGATAAGTTCGAAAATCCCCTGATGCAAAGCCGGCCGGTGGAAAAGGTGCTGCTGGTTGTCGTAACCGCGGATCGAGGTTTGTGCGGTGCTTTTAACAGCAATATTATCCGTACAACCGAAAGTGTTTTTACAAAATACAGCCAGAATGCGGAAGTAGAACTTTATACCATTGGCCGTAAGGCCAGTGAATACTTCGGCAAAAGGGCGTATCCGATTTATAAGCAAAAAGCGGGTATTTTTCATGGTCTGAATTTTGAAAGAGCCCTGGAGATTTCGCGGGATGTGGTCAGCGCCTATCAGTCGTCGGTCTTTGATCGTGTGATCTTTATTTACAACGAGTTTAAGTCGGCGATTGCCCAAAACCTGCGGGAAGAAGTTTTTTTGCCCTTTGTGGCCGAGGAACCCGAAAATACCGCACTTAGGGATTATAATGAATATATATACGAGCCGGATAAACAAAGCATTCTAAACGCGCTTATTCCCAAGCATCTTAATGTTCAGGTATGGCGTATATTGCTGGAATCCAACGCGGCCGAGCAGGGAGCGCGGATGACGGCCATGGATAATGCGACAGAAAATGCTGAAGAGATCAAATCTAAATTAACATTGTATTACAACCGTGCGCGCCAGGCGGCCATCACCACAGAGATATCTGAGATTGTTGGCGGGGCGGAAGCACTGAAAGAATCATAAAAGAGGGTAACACTTCTATGAATAAAGGTAAAATACGGCAGATCATCGGTCCTGTCATCGACGTGGAGTTTGAGGAAGGTCATCTTCCTGAAATCTATAACGCCATCAAAATCGTAACTCAGGACGGACAGGAACTGATTGCCGAGGCACAACAGCATCTGGGTGAAAATATGGTGCGCACCGTGGCCATGGATTCCACCGATGGTTTGGTTCGGGGTATGGAAGCCGAGGATACCGGGGCACCGATTTCGGTACCGGTGGGGCCGCAGGTACTCGGTCGTCTGATGAATGTCATTGGAAAAGAGATTGACGGTCTGGAACCGATCAAGACTGAGAAAAAATATCCCATTCACCGTCCCGCGCCCAAGATGGAAGATTTAACCACTTCCGATGAAATCCTGGAAACGGGCATTAAGGTAATCGACCTGCTGGAGCCTTACTCCAAGGGGGGTAAAACCGGTCTGTTCGGCGGTGCCGGTGTGGGGAAAACGGTTTTGATCATGGAGCTGATCCGTAACATCGCCACCGAGCACGGTGGGTATTCCGTCTTCTCCGGCGTGGGTGAGCGTACCCGTGAAGGAAACGATTTGTGGCTGGAGATGAAAGAGTCCGGTGTGTTGGATAAGACGGCACTGGTATTTGGTCAGATGAATGAGCCTCCCGGCGCGCGTCAGCGTATCGGATTGACCGGTTTGACACAAGCCGAGTATTTCCGCGATGAAGAGGGCAAGGATGTGCTTCTGTTTATCGATAACATTTTCCGTTTTACCCAGGCCGGTTCCGAAGTGTCCGCCCTGTTGGGCCGCATGCCCTCCGCCGTGGGTTACCAACCCAACCTGGCCACGGAGATGGGGGCCTTGCAGGAGCGCATCACCTCGACCAAAAAAGGTTCGGTAACATCCGTGCAGGCCGTGTATGTTCCGGCGGATGACCTTACTGACCCGGCGCCGGCAACAACATTCTCCCACCTGGACGCCACAACGGTGCTCTCACGGCAGATTTCGGAATTAGGTATTTACCCGGCGGTGGATCCTCTGGATTCCACATCGCGTATTCTGGATCCGCATGTTGTGGGAGAAGTACATTACTCCGTTGCCAAGCAGGTACAGGAAACCTTGCAGAAATATAAGGACTTACAGGATATCATTGCCATTCTGGGTATGGATGAACTGAGCGACGAGGATAAACTGGTCGTTGCCCGGGCCCGTAAAATCCAGAAGTTCCTGTCACAGCCCTTTTTCGTGGCCGAACAGTTTACCGGCACACCCGGCAAGTATGTAAAGCTGGAAGATACGGTAAAAGGATTTAAGGGAATTGTAGACGGTGAATATGATGATATTCCCGAACAAGCCTTTTATATGGTTGGCGGTATCGAAGAAGTCCTGGAAAAGGCAAAAACTTTATAAGTCTTTGTATTTCCTGCCTTTAAATAGTCTATTAGTATAGTAAAAAGATGATGCTTTGCATCATCTTTTTATTTAAGTTTCACATCAACTTGTCGAAAGCCATTTGGAGCATATCATGAATGAAACATTGCATCTTGAAATAGTTACACCTTTTGGGACGGTTTTGGATGAACCTGTTCAAAGTTGTATGTTGCCCGGAGAGCAGGGCGCATTTCAGGTTTTAAAAAATCATGCATCTCTTGTTTCAAATGTTGATATTGGTTTAATTAAAGTTGAACGCGAATCAAAAAATGAACTTTTTGCCACCAGCGGCGGATTTTGTGAAGTAAAAGATAATGTGATCCGTATTATTGTCGAATCCGCAGAAAAGGCTGAAAGTATAGATGCTTATCGCGCTCAGCAGGCTAAAGAACGGGCCGAGCAACGATTGCAGGAAGATAAAAGTAAGGTCGACGCACACAGGGCGGAGCTTGCTTTGAAACGTGCCGTCAATCGGCTGAAAGCGGTGGAAGTTATTAAAAAAGACCACTAAGCTTCTCTTTTCGTTTTCCCGTTGATAGCCAAAATCAGATAAATCGAGTGTAAATAAAGGGTAAAAAAAGGTGCCGGTATGAAAAGAAAAGCCCTTTTGGTTTGGTTATCATTATTCCTGACCATAAGTACATTAATCTCCCCTCTTCAAGCCTATCAAGTCACGGATGACCAGTTTCACCAAAGCTTGAAATCGTATGTGGATAAACTCCTGGTGCGTTATGGAGAAAATAACCTGGAGAAAGAGCGCTATCTCGTTCAGCAGCTACGCATGCTCAACGCGGAGATGCGTATTCGTGTCGGTGATGTACGTAAAAAGCGCGACAGTTACTTCGACAAGCTTCAGGTTCGCCTGAATGAAGTGAAGGCCCTGAGAGATCGCCTGCCCGCCTCCGCCGGGTCTCAGATTTTTAATTTCATCGATGATCTTTCTACCCGCATCCAGTCCACCATTGACGCCGGAATTGTTGATTATAAAAGACAAAAGGTGTTTGATGACGCCACCCAGCTTTTATATCTGGCGGAAGAACTGATTAAAATGGACCCCAATATAAATCTCTATGCCAATCCGCAAATCAGCGATGGCCTTAATAAGATAAATAAGAAGTCCACCGCGACCTTCGGCGTTTCCTCCTCTTCCTCGGGCCAGGTGAAAAAACAGGTTAACAATCCTTCCGTTTTCGATGTATACAAAGAGTGGCAAAAAACACAACGCATCAAATATCTGGTAAGACTGACCGATGTGGAGGTGTTGAAAAAAAGACTGATACGCAAGTCGACCATCAGCGATCTGCAAAGAATGTTTAAACGTGAATTGGCCGCCGCCGCCGAAGCCTACAACTTTGGTTATTATGAGCTGGCCCGGCTCTCTTTTGATGAAATACTCAAAAGATATTCGGATATCGGCATGTTGGATGATGTTCTCTTTTACCGTAGTGAAAGCGACTATTTCCTGGGACGTTATAATATGGCCAAAGAGGGTTTTGACCGGCTGATTCAGGACTATCCCTCCTCTTCCTATGCCGGTGCCGCTTATACCTATCTGATCACCCTGGCATCGCACTATGAAAATTATATTGATGCCGTTAATTATTTCCGTCAAATGCAGAATGTGGTTTCTGCCAATGACAGCCACTTTCAGGAGGCACTGCTTAAGGCTATAAATGCCGCCCTGAACGGCTCTCTCTATCAAGAAGCGGTCACCATGGCCTATGATGTGGATCCTAATTCTCCGGTCTATAATTATGCCCGTTACATACAGGCCCAGGCCCAGGCCGGCGCCCGTAATTACGAGGATGCCATCGCTACCCTCACCGGCATCCTGAATGACAGATCCCTTGATCCCGAGTTCCGCTTTGATGTGCTTTCCAAAATTGGTTTTATACAATATGAAATGGGACAGCCGCGGCAAGCTGTAAAAAGTTTTAATGAAATAGCCGGTACCTACTCCCGTTATGACCGTGTATTGATGGGCTTGGCCTGGTCATATTACAAAATAGAGCTGGATAAAGCTCTGGTACAAACCCGTGATTTTACCAAGGCCGAAAAATATCTGGAAGTTTTAATAGACGAACTGCCCAACAGTGAATATTTATTGGAAGCAAAAACACTTTTGGGGTATATCAATCAACTGCAACTGGATACCAACGGGGCCCTGGAAAATTACCGTTATGCCTACAATGCCAAAAATGTTAAAAACCTGTCCGATGAGCTGAATATCGAACAGGATGAGTTGGAAAAAATACTGAAGACGGCCAAAAAACTGGAGCGCAAATCCCTGATTAAGGATAACCCGGTGGCCTTTCAGCGGGCCGCGCAAATGCGTCAAAGCGTTGAAGAACCGCTAAACCGGTTGAAATATCAGGATCTTAGTCCGGTAGGCGTTGCCGCCAACAATGAAGTGGCCCGGTTGAAAAAACAGCTGGCGGAACTCGACCGGCTTAAGGCCATTGCCCAGAAAAAAGAAGATCAATATGCCCTCGATAAGATTGATGATCTTCAGCTGAGGATTTACAGGGCCATCAACGAAATGCCTGTATTTGAAGAATCGCCCCTGGGTTTTAACTATTTTGACGAACACCCGCTGGCACGTAAAGAGAGTGTTGTGGAAAATGAGAATGCCAAGGTGGAGCAAATGCGTAAACAAGCCCGCCGGGAGCGGGAAAAGGTGATGCAGGAGCTTAGCCGGATCAAGGTGGAGTTAAGCAATGCCAAGGCCCGCCGCGATTATAAGAAAATGGCTAACCTGGCAATCAGTAAAGAGCGCTTTGAGGATTTGCTTAAAAAAATGGACTATCTGGAAACATGGACCTATACCCTGAAAAAGCGTAAAACAGATATCAATCTGGAGCGGTGGAGCGACTATGGCGCTTTCGGACTGGCCAATGTAAATTTTGCCGTGCGTAATATCCAAAAGCAACAAATTGGTGAATTGCAGGATCAGATACAGAAAATAAATGATCTTTTAGAGCACCGTAAAGAGAATATCGAACATAAGATACGCCGGATCAAGGATGAAATTACACTTATGACCCGCCGTGTCAGACGCCAGGAAAGAATTCGTAAACGGGAAGAGTTGTATCGTCAGTTCGAAGAGAGCTATTTCGATACGCATGAATCGGAATCCGAGAATTTAAATAACGAAAATACGTTACCACCCAGTTTTGATGATGAAAATGATCAAGACAATAATCAGTAGGATTGTTTGGGCACAAGCATATGAAAATTAGAATTATTCTTTTAGGTCTGTTTTTTGCATTTGGATTTACACAAGCGCAAAGCACAAAGGTCGATTCGCTTTTTGACAAGGTGAGTATTGATGAACTTATCAAGATCAAGCAATACTATGATCGAAAAGTGAATCGTTTACGCTCCGAGGAAGCGAGTTCGCTTACCGAAGGTAAAAAGCTGGGAGAAAGCTTTTTATCCGATGAAGGTGTCAAAATCAAAGACCGGGATAAGATATATATCCGTATTGCCGAATATTATATCGAGGAAGCGGAACAGGAACTCAGCCGTGCCTATGATCTGTTTTCACAAAAGGAAGATGAATATCTGGCCAATCTGGATAAGTTTGAAAACGGCCAGTTGGATACGGAACCGGAACCGCCTCAAGAGCCGCGGATTGATTATTCAAAGGCCATAAAAATCTATGACCGCTTGCTCAATGAATACCCGGCGAGCGATTTCGCCGATGATGCCTTGTACAGCAAGGCCTGGTTGCTGGCCCAGATGGGTGATGGTGCCCAAAGCCGCCGTTTGTTTCAGGAAGTAATAGACAAATATCCCGATTCCCGTTATGCGCCGGAATCGTATATTCAATTAGCTGAATACTATTTCCGTCCCCGTGCCGATAAAACGGATGAAGAGCAAATTCTTCTTGAATTGAGAAAGGCTATCCAGCTTTACAAAAAAGTGTTGGCATACAGGGATTCACGCCGTTATGATGAAGCTTTATACAAGTTGGGCTGGAGTTATTACAAACTGGCCGCCAAGAATCCTTCCTATTATAATGATGCAATCATCTATTTTGTTGCCGTTGCCGATGATATCGACCGTGCAAAAAAGCTTGATCCTGAAAATAAAATAACCACCCCCAACGTACGCGAGGAAGCCATTACCTATATTGGGATTAGCTTCACCGATGAAAGTTATACCAAGAACGGTGTTGATAAGGCCCGACGGATGGTCGAACGCCTGGGTGATAAGGCCTATGGCGTGGAAATCATGCGTGCCATTGGCAATACTTATCAAAAGATAGATGAGCAGGAAAAGGCCATCTATGCTTTTCAGACTCTGTTGGATATGTATCCCAATTATGAGGATGCTCCGCAAATTCAGGAAAATATTTCGATTGCCCTGTATGCCAAGGGGCGGGATCAGGAGGCCTATGATGCCCGCCTGGCTTTGTATGAGAAATATGGTCCCCAAAGTGAATGGTATGCTAATCTGGAGAATTCTGATTTAAAAGACAGATCAAAATATTTGACAAAGGCCTATAAGAAAAGCGAAGAGGCTTTCAGAGCCAATTTGATTGTTGATCTGGAAAAGGCCCAATCCGTGGAAGAAGAGGGTAAGCCGAGCCGGCCCCTGTGGCAAAAGTTTGCCGATGAGTGCAAAACCTATCTTGATGTGTTCCCCAGCGATTCCAACGCGTATGAAATTCACTGGTCCTATGCCAAGGCTCTGGATCAAAAGTTGGGTAATTTTGAGGAATCTTTTGAGCAGTATCTGGCCGTAAGCAATGATTATCTGGAAGAAAAGCACCAGCATGACGCCGCTTTGTACGCGGTCGGTGTTGCCGATACCATCGTGAAAATAAAATATGGCGGTACAAAAGAAGACTCCACCAAGTTTAGCCTGGCCGATATCGCCCAGCTCAACCCGGAGACCCTTTCCCCGGAAGAAACCAATCTGATACAGGCCTATGACAATTACATCCGCCTGTTTCCCAATGGCGAGTATACACCGAATTTTCTCGCCGCCGCCGGTGGTATCTATTACAATCATAAGAAGTTCGCCGAAGCCAAGATATATTTTCAAACCCTGGTACGGCGTTTCCCCGGAGCCAAGGAAAAGAGTCTGGCTATGCGTTCTATAATGGATTCTTATTTTGCCCTGGGTAAATTTAAGGATTCGGAAGTGATTGCCAAAAAGATCATGAGTGATCCGAATCTGCCGGAAGATCAACGAAAATTTGCCAGCCAGCGTCTGGCCGAAGCTATTTTTAAAAATGCCGAGTTCCTGGCCGAGCAGGGTGATTTCTTTGCCGCGGCTAATGAGTATCTGCGTTTATACAAGGAAGTTCCCGAAGATAAACGCTATGTTGAGCCCGCTTTATGGAACGCCGGCTTGAACTATCAGAAAGCCAGGGATTGGATTCGTTCCAATGAGGTTTTTAACATTATCGCCACGGAATTTCCGGATTCCAAGTTCGCTTACGATGCCTTGAACAACATGGTTGATAATTATAAAGAGCTGGAGAAATACAGTGAAGCCGCTCAAATTTCGGAACGGTTGTTTACAACCTATCCGAAAAAAGAGGATGCCGAGTCCAAACTGTTTAACGCCAGTTATTTCTATGAAAAAGCAGGAGAATGGCAGGAAGCGATTCGCATCAATAATTTATATATAGCTACCTATCCTGCGCTGGAATATGCAAAAGACCTGTTCTTTAAAAATGCCGATCTTTATCTGAAACTGGATAATCTGGCCGAGGCCAATCGTATTTATGATGAGTTTTCCAAGAAATACCCCGGTGACAGCCGTGTGATAACCGCCTTCTATGAACGTGGTAATTATTTTCTGAACAACGGTCAAAAGGAAGCAGCCAAGATTGAGTATAACAAGGCCATTGCCAAAAGCGAAGAATTTAAACGTGCCGGAAAAGATTATAATCCATTTGTCGCCGGAGAAGCGGTTAACAAACTGGCCGATATTCTCCATAAGGAATATGTTTCCATTAAGCTGACCCTGCCGGAATCCAATATCCGCGCCCAGCAGGAACGTATGAAAAAGTTGTTGAAAGAGCTGAATGTTGCCTATACCAAGGTGCTATCCTTCGGATCGCCACGCAGCTTTGAAGCCACTTACAATATCGCGCACTCTCTGGAAGAGTTTGCCCGGGCCTATGCCCAGCAGGAGATCGACCCGAATCTTAGTCCGACCAAACGCTTTGTTAAAAAGAAAACGATAAACGAACAGGCCGCCGCTCTTTATGAGTCCGCCGTGGATCGGTACAAAGACGTTGTGGAGAAGATACCTGTGATTGCCGAGAAGCTGAACGTGGATATGTTCAATACGGATACCACCCAAAAAGCGCTTGTGGATTCCGCCGATATCCGCCGGGAAGTGGAGATGGATTCGACCCGCGAGCTGGCCATAAAGTGGTATCGTAAGGCACACGATAAGATATCCGAGCTGCTTTATGCCGAAGCTTCGTTGACTTCGGACAATATAGATGAAATCCGTGACTTAAAACCGCCGACGGGAGATGCCTTCAGTTCCATCCTTTATCAGGCGGATATTATCACAAAGGTTATTGCGCCTTCGGTTCAGCAAACCATTAAAGCCCATTTGCGAAACGTGAATGAAGCCAATGAGCTTGGTTTATCCAATAAATATGTGGAAGAATCGAAAAGGCAGATATTGTTAACATCAAACATCCTGGCCGACGAATACTCCAAGCTGACAAAGCTGGCTCTGGATGAGTTTGAGATGAACTTTACCGATTATCAAAAATTGATCGCCCAGGAGTTTGGCGCAAAAAACAAAGATGGGCTTGACTATTACGGGGTGGAAAACAATGCCCTGCAAATGGTTGATCTGAGCATTCAGTTAGCCAATAACGCTCTGGATGCTTTTGCCAATACCCTGAAACTGGCCGATGAAAATAATGTGCACAATGACCTGGTACGTACAACTCAGGATAAGCTTTTAAAGTTCTCTCTGGAAAGCAGTGCGCGTATGAAGGCCCTGGCTGATTCCGCCAATAATGTGTCCGTGCGTTATCAGGCCGTTTTTGATTCCACCAAGAACTATAATTATGAAGACGGCATGGCGGCCACGGAATCCTTTTTCTTCTCGCTGGATGAAAACAGCCTGGCCCTGCTGGAAAAGGCTTTTGAATACAAAAGCGATTTTGACTTAAAAGGAACCTGGGCCAATCGTCTGATGCTTAAACTGCTTGAGATCGATCCCGCTCAATATTCCGAAAGCATCGATAAAGAGCGTGTGGAACTGTTCTCGGACAGTGACTGGAAATATTCATTGACCGATTATGGTGCCGACTGGGTGCTCACATCCTTTGATGATTCCGGTTGGAAGAATGCACGTGTGGTGAGTTCGGGTTTCAATCAGTTCGACAGTATCGGCGTCAATCCACAGGCCATCTGGATTCAGATGGAAGCCGTTCCCGTTCCGGCAGCGGGTGATACGGCAGCCCCGGCCATGGATACAACGGCTATGGCCATGAGTGACACCACTCTGTCGGCCGATTCCACCATTACGGTGGCGGATAGTCTGGGAATGGCAGAGGATACGGCCGCCACTGCGGTGGCAAAAGCCGATACTCTTGTCTTCTTCCGCACATCATTTAATATTGATGGCAAGGTTGTGGACGGTATGATGTATGTGACGGCCGATGAGGACTTCCGCATCTATCTGAATGGCGAATATCTGCTGGATGATGAGGGTAACGATTTTATGGTCGTTGATTCCCTTGACTTTTATACTTTCGACCGTTTTATGCTGAATGGCAAAAATGTTCTGGCCATAGATGTCAAGGATATGGATCTTACCGGAGCCGGGTTGAAGTTTTTTGCATATTTTGAAGTAATTCCTTCAGAATTCCTTAACGCAAACGACAATAAAAAGGTGGTCGAAAAGGTCGTTATCGCTCCCGAGAAATTAACCAGGTTGAACATATTAAGAAAAAACAGAATAATACCAGGGAAATAATAAATATGCGTCTATTCGTTATATATCTTTTTCTATTGGGTGTCGGTTCCCTTTTCGCTCAATCCCAGGATGAAGGGGAAGTGATCGATGTCGGCGAAGCCGTCATAAAGGTTGAGATCGAGAAACCGCAGGTACAGATAATCGGCAAGCGGATTCAGCCCGAATTTCAAAATGTAAATCTGGAAAAATCATTTATAAATGAAATTCTAGATAAAGGCCAACAAATAAAATTCGATTATGCATATGGTGACAAGCCAAAGCGTATCGAGCTGAAAAAAATTCTAAACAGACAACGCTAACAATCAAATATTAGTCTTTGTAGGAGGAAATATTCATGGTATTCTTAAACCAATTCGGTAAAGCTTTTTCGTGGAGTGAACCTGGTTCTTTTTACATGTATTTTATAGCCCTGTTTGGTGCCATCGCGGCAGCCATCGCTATAGAACGTGTTTACTATATAATGGTGCGCTCCAATGTGAACGCCGATAAGTTTATGGCAGAAATTCGTAAGCTGGTTGCCGGTGGGAATATTGAACGTGCCATCGAACTTTGCGAAAAAGGCAAGCAAAAGGCCTTACCCTTTGTTGTATTGCGCGGTTTAAAGCGTGCCAATGAGAGTGAGACCCTGGATTTTCGCGCTATTCAGAACGCGGTGGACGAGGGAACGCTGGAAGTGATTCCGAAATTGAAAGAGCGTACAAATTACCTCTCCATGTTGGCCAACGTAGCAACACTGACAGGTCTGATGGGAACAATCTACGGTCTGATTCTTTCTTTTGCTTCCGTAGCGGCGGAAGGTATACCGGAATCGGAAAAATCCAAGCTGTTGGCTAATGGTATTTCTACAGC
The DNA here is from genome assembly GCA_015493745.1 of Calditrichales bacterium. Taxonomy (GTDB): domain Bacteria; phylum Calditrichota; class Calditrichia; order Calditrichales; family J004; genus J004. Next base: position 36,093 of record WGCN01000034.1, on the reverse strand, counting down.
TATGAATACAACCATCTTCGGTCTGATGGTCGCCATTCCGACCCTGGTGGTTTATACCGTTATCAGTAGCCGTACAAGTAAAATCATTGATGAGCTTGATGAACATCTTGTTAAGTTGATCAACCTTATCACCGGTAACCGTTAATATCTAAGGGAAGATTTCCATGGCATATAAACCTTCGGCACGGAGAAATACCGACGATCTGGAGATGGATCTTGATATTCGTCCCGTAATGAACCTGATGGTTGTGTTGATTCCCTTGCTTTTGCAGGGAGCTCAATGGGTTAAATTAGGTGCAATAGAAATAAATGCTCCACCCTCAAAATCGGTGGGGACGAATTCGATAGAGGACAATCAGGATCAAAAAGAAGAATCAAAGAAAATAGGATTGAAACTGGCCATGACCAACGATGGGATTACCATTGCCAATGCCAGTGTCCTGCTGGCTTCCGAGCAGGGAGAAGGGCCAACGGTTCCTAATCTGCCAGATGGAAGTTATGATTTTGAAACTTTAAGAAATAAGTTAATCGAAATAAAAAAACAGATAGCCGGCAAAGGCTATAAGGATCAGGACCGGGCGGTAATTACCGCCTCCAACGATGTAGCCTACAAGCATATCGTGGATCTGATCGACAATATACAAACTTACCAGGATGATAACGGGAACGAACTGGCACTATTCCCGCAAATCAACTTCGGAAGCGTATTACAATAAGGAAAGCTGGAGAATTTTATGGCCTTTCAACCGTCAAAATCAAAACGGCACATGGAAAAGGAAGAGGGACAACTCAACATGAACTCCATGATGGACATGATGACCATCATCCTGCTGTTCCTGTTGAAATCTTTCTCTACCGAAGGGGCGTTGGTTACCCAGTCTGCGGATTTGACCCTGCCGGAGTCGGTAATTGGTGAAAAACCAAAAAAGGAATTACAGGTTTCGGTTACCAAAAATGATATTTTGGTCAACAACAAGCGTCTGATGTCACTTAGTGATATTGACCCGGAAAGTGTGGTTATCGCGCCTTTATTTAAAAATCTTACTGACATTGCTCAGGGAGAAAAACAATTGGAGATCGATGTGGGTAAGGAATTTACCCATACCGTCATCATCCAGGGGGATGAAGATATGCATTTCGATATTCTCTACAAGGTTATGTATACCTGTAGTAAATCGGAGTACTATAAAATGCGCTTGCTGACAGTGAAAAAAGGTTAATCCAAACATAGGCTAATTCATGGAAATTTATCAGAAAAAATTACAAGCCCAGGGGGCTGCCCGGTCAGGCGGTGGGTACCGAATTGTTAGCTTCCCGAAAGAATTTGAGAAAAATATTCTGGAAGGAATGGATAAAAGATTTTTTCTAATTCTTTTTTCCTCATTAGTGGTGGTTTTTACTGTCATAACAATTCTGGCCAATATTGAGTACTCCCACGAAGAATTACAATCGGCCTTAAAGGAAAAATACATACAAAAATTTTATGCCACTGAATTTGAAGAGCCTGTGGTGAAGCAGGAAGATGTTCAGGATGAGGGTATCGGTGCCGAGGAACAGGTGCAGGAAGAGGTCAAAAAGGAAGATCAGCGCGCCAGACAGGATGTGGGCAAACGTGCGGAAGCTTCCGGCCAGTCGGCACAGGAAAGACGCGAACAGGCCCGCCGGGCGGCAGCCAGAAGGCAGGCACAACGTTCACAGGTGCAACAACGGGTTTCCGGAGCGGGAGTTCTCGGTGAGTTGTCCGCCGGTGGCGGTGGCGGCAGTGGTGACGCGGTCTACGATGTTCTGGGCGAAAGCGGAGCCGGAAGCCTGGGCAACCTGGATGAAGTGATCGGTAATGTGGATGGTTTACAATCGGCCTCCTCAAACTCGACCCGTTCCGTTTTGGGTGAAAGAAAAGGAAGCGGCGGCCGTCAGGGCAGGGCCGGAATTGACGACCTGATCAGCAGTGGCGGTGTGGGCACCGGTTCCGGTGTAAATATTAAACGCGATGCCGGCTTCGCCATCAAAGGTGTGGGGGGACGTGTTTCCGGAAGAGGCTCCAAGTCCGCCAACCGTTCGCAAGATGCCATCGGGCAAGTGGTGGCAAAACATACGAGTGGTATAGAAAACTGCTATAAAAGAGAAACAAAACTCAATCCCAATCTTAAAGGCAGTGTTTCTGTTCGCTTTACCATTGCACCTAATGGCCGGGTTACACGGGTACGTATCGTAAAATCCACTCTGAAAAACCGCAACGTGGAAAACTGTATAACCAAGCGTATTAAAAGCTGGCGTTTCAATTCCATCGATAAAAAAGAGGGTGACGTAACGGCCGGTTATAAATGGATATTCAGTAGCTAAAGACTATTTTGATTGAATTGAAAAGCCGCCCATCGGGCGGCTTTTTTTTTATATTTGAGCGTACTTTCATATTTCTTTATATTGCGCGCTTTACATCGACCTGGAGCTTAAAATGTACCGATCACATACTTGTGGTGAATTAAATAAAAATCATATAAACCAAACCGTCACCCTGGCCGGTTGGGTATCCCGCCGGCGCGACCACGGCGGCGTTATCTTTATCGATTTACGGGATCAATACGGGCTGACACAAATTGTTTTTAATCCCGAATTTGATCAAGATTATTATGATCTGGCAAAATCACTGAGAAGTGAATTTGTTATAAAAGTAACGGGAAAAGTTTTTGAACGACCCGATGATAGTCACAATAGTGAGCTTTCCACCGGTGATATTGAAGTGTATGTTTCCCAATTAGAAGTCCTGAACAGTGCCTTAACTCCTCCTTTTGAAATTGATGACAACGTTCAGGTCAATGATGAAATACGTTTAAAATACCGGTATCTGGATTTGAGAAGAAATAAGTTGCATGAGGATATCCGCACCCGGGGAAGGATAACTTCCATCGTTCGCCATTATCTGGAAAATGTTGGCTTTACGGAAATTGAAACACCGGTGTTGATGAAATCCACACCCGAAGGGGCCCGTGATTTTCTGGTTCCCAGCCGTAATTTTGCCGGGAAATTTTATGCTTTGCCGCAGTCCCCGCAAACGTATAAACAGCTTTTGATGATTGCGGGTTTTGATAAATATTTTCAAATAGTAAAATGTTTCCGTGATGAGGATTTGCGTAAAGACCGCCAGCCGGAGTTTACGCAAATTGATATAGAGATGTCTTTTGTTGATGAAGAAGGGGTGATGAATGTCGCCGCGGGCCTGACGGCACATCTGTTTAAAGAAATTCTGGATATCGACCTGCAAACGCCGTTTAAGACCATAAGCTATGCCGAGGCGGTGGAAACCTATGGATCCGATAAGCCTGATTTAAGATTTGATCTCAAACTGAAAACCGTTTCCGAAATATTCCGTAACACGGGTTTCAATGCCTTTAGGGATGTTTTGGAAAAAGAGGGGCGTGTCGCTTTGCTTGTGGTGCCTGCGGAACATAATGTGACACGCAAGCAGATCGACCAGCTTGTGGAACATGCCAAAAAATTTGGCGCCCGCGGGATGGCCTATTGTAAAGTGGTCGCCGGAGGTTTACAAACAGGAGTGGCCAAATTTATCTCGGAAGCAGAGCAAAAAGAACTGATTGAAAAGCTTTCCCTGAAGGAGAATGATATACTGCTTATTGTGGCCGACCGCTATGACATAACCTATGCGGCTTTGGGGGCCGTTCGTCTCAAACTTGCGGAAGACTTGGGCCTGATAGATGAAAAGCGTCATGAAGTGTTTTGGGTGGTTGACTTTCCCCTGCTGGAATATAATGAAGAGGAAAAACGCTATGTCGCCCGGCACCATCCGTTTACCAGTCCCAAGCTGGAACAGTTGTCCTCTTTCGGCGATCATCCGGAAAAAGCGCTGGCCAGGGCCTATGACCTGGTATGGAATGGGAATGAAATTGCCGGTGGCAGTATCCGTATCCACAGCAATGAGGTGCAGCAAAAAGTTTTTGACATGCTGAATATCGGGGAAGAGGAGGCAAATGCCAAGTTTGGCTTTCTGCTGGATGCCTTAAAATATGGCGCGCCGCCCCATGGAGGCATCGCTTTCGGTCTGGATCGGCTGGTGATGCTGCTTACCGGAAACGAGTCCATTCGTGAAGTGATCGCCTTCCCGAAAACGAGTTCGGGACTGTCATTAATGGATAACGCGCCTTCGGAAGTTGACGAAGATCAATTAAAAGAATTGCACATCCGCCTGCGCACGTAATATTCTTGACAAAATCAGGTGATTTTAGTAGGTTTTGCCTATTCCAACGAATTAATTTTTTATTTTAGGAGGCTATTGATGAAAAAGTTGTCCAACTCTATAAGAATCCTGGGTATAGGCTTAGTGCTTATCGTGGGATTGAGTGTGTCCGGTTGTGGGTGGCACGCTGATGATGAAGAAATCCGCACACTTGAGGAAACCCGTTCGGCCGCATTGGATGCAGAGAAAACATATCAGGACAAGAAAGCCGAAGCCGATGATCTGCAGCGTCAGGTAGATGTCAAGAAAGCTGAGCTGGAAAGAGCCAAGGCTGAAAAAGAGAAGGTAACAAAAGCGGTTGAAGCACGTAAAAGTGCTGACGGCGAGTAACCACAGTTATTCAAAGGAGATTTAAAATGAAATTGATGAAATTAACTATTGCTGTGTTACTGGTTTCCTTTATTTCAGTATACGCACAAAATTATTCGTATAACTACGATGAGATGACTCAGGAACAATACAATGCTGAGTTGGAAAAATGGAAAAGCCGTCTGGCTACGGCTGAGCAGGGTATCAGTGATGAAGATGCGCGCATTGCTTCGCTGAAAGCTGAACTGGAGTCCCTGAACCAGGAAATTGATGCTACCTGGAATGAAATTTATGCCACGGCCAGTTCCGATAAAGCCGGTAATGATACCTATGTTTCGGATCTGAATAAACTGAAAAGCGATGTAAACAGCTTCCTGGGGATGTCTCCGGAAGATATTTACAGCCGCATGAACGAGTTGGATGATTTCGCCGCAAAAGTTGAAGAGCTTAAGAAAAACGATCTTTCCACATTGACGGCCAATGAAAAGCTTCTCGGTCAAATCGAAAGCCTTATCAACCAGGCACGTGAAAAAGGTAAAACAGCCGTACCGCCTTCCTATACCGTTACGCGCGGTGACTATTTGTGGAAAATAGCCGCCAAGGAAGATATCTACGGTGATGCTTATGCCTGGATGCGGATTTATACATCCAACTCCGATCAGATTAAAGATCCTAACCTGATCTTTCCCGATCAGGTACTGACCATCCCGCGCGTTGTCGGCCCCAATGAGTATTTGGTACAAAAAGGTGAAAACCTTTCCATGATTGCCGGTTATTCCAACGTGTACGGCAGCTCCTTTAAATGGCAAAAACTGTTTGAATCCAACAAGGGCACTATTTCCGATCCCAACGTGATTTATCCTTATCAGCTTCTTAAAATTGAACGCTAGATAGGAGATGTCTTTTTGAAAAGCTTCCGGTTGTTAAGCCGGAAGCTTTTTTTATTTTAGAGCTATGGAAAACTTAAAAGAAAAAATTTATACCATTGAAGAACAGGTTTCGCCGGTTCTTCTATACGGGCCAAACGAGGCCTATATAAAACTGATTGCCCGCCTAACCGGCTGCCGGATAACTCCCCGGGGATCACAGATAAAGATAATCGGCCCCGCCCCGGATGTGGAACAGGCTTATCTGGTCTGTGAAGAACTGGCCGGAATGGTGCGCCGCAAGAAACGGCTCAATGAAAATGATATTCATACCCTGTTGCAGGTTCACCGCCATAATTCCCGCATAGATGTACACACATCGCTGCACCACGAACCGGTGATGGAAGAGGTTATCACCACCGCAAAAAAAGCCATCCGTCCCAAAACAGAAGGACAAAAGAAGATTATATCCGCGGTATCGGCACATGATCTGGTTTTTGTCATCGGTCCCGCCGGAACAGGGAAAACATATGTGGCGGTGGCCCTGGCGGTTCATTTTTACAATAGCGGGCGCATAAAAAAAATTATTTTAACGCGGCCGGCCGTGGAAGCCGGTGAAAGCCTTGGTTATCTTCCGGGTGATTTTAAAGACAAGATCGATCCCTATCTAAAACCCCTTTATGATGCCCTTGATGATATGATTCCCAAAAGTCAGTTGAAAAGCATGTTTGAAGACGAAAGCATTGAAATCGTTCCGCTGGCATATATGCGTGGCCGTACGCTGAATAATGCCTTCGTTATTCTGGATGAGGCGCAAAACACCACCTTTACTCAAATGAAGATGTTTCTGACGCGCCTGGGGGCGCATACCAAGGCGATGATTACCGGAGATGTGACTCAGATTGACCTGGACCGGAAAACGGAATCCGGCTTGATTTCGGGTATTAAGGTTCTAAAAGCCATAGATCAGATCGGCGTTGTTCGTCTGGATCGCGAGGATGTTGTCCGGCATCCTCTGGTAAAAAGAATTATCGATGCTTACGACTCCTATGACACCGGGGAAGATAAATAGCGCTACATTTGATCTAAGAAGAGAATATAGGTAAATTTAAAACTTATCTCTTTAAGGAATAAAATAATGTCTGAAATCAGAAATGTTGTCATTGTAAGCGCGGCCCGTACAGCCGTTGGTTCCTTTTTAGGACAGTTTAAGGATGTCCCGGCTACCAGGCTGGGCAGCGCGGTTATCAAAGCGGTGGTGCAAAAGAGCGGCATAGACCCGCTTTTAGTGGATGAAGTGATCATGGGCAATGTGCTGCCGGCCAATGAAGGACAGGCGCCCGCCAGGCAGGCGGCCCTCGGTGCCGGCCTGGATAAGGCCGTTCAATGCCTCACCGTAAACAAGGTGTGTGGTTCCGGATTGAAAGCCGTAATGCTGGCCGCGCAGGCCATTATGGTCGGCGATGCGGAAGTGATTATTGCCGGCGGCATGGAAAATATGAGCCAGGCTCCCTTTTATCTCCCCGGTTACCGTCAGGGCCATAAAATGGGAGATGTGGAGTTGGTGGACGGAATGATTAAAGATGGTCTTTGGGATCCTTATAATGATTTTCATATGGGCACCGCCGCCGACCGGTGTGCCGAAAGTTGTCATGTTTCCCGGGAAAGCCAGGATGAGTTTTCCATCCTTAGCTATAAAAGAGCGCTGGCTTCCATGGAGAAAGGGCTTTTTAATGATGAAATCACTCCCGTTGAAATTCCTCAGCGCAAAGGTGACCCCCTGATCATTACTGAAGATGAAGAACCCCGGCGTGTCCGCTTTGAAAAAATACCCAATCTAAAGCCGGCCTTTGGCAAGGAGGGCAGTGTAACGGCGGCCAATGCCTCCTCCATTAATGACGGAGCGGCGGCGGTATTGCTCATGTCTGAACAGAAAGCAGCGGAACTGGGTTTGACACCGATGGCGACGGTTGTCAGTCACGCTTCGGCGGCGCGCCTGCCCCAGGAGTTTCCCCAGGCCCCGGCGGATTCGATTCGCAAGGCGTTGGGCAAAGTCAATCTGAGCATAGAAGATATTGATCTGTTTGAAATAAATGAGGCTTTTGCCGTGGTTACCCTGGTGAATAATCAGCTCCTGGGAATACCCGTTGAAAAGGTCAATGTAAACGGCGGGTCGGTAGCCATCGGTCACCCCATCGGAGCAAGCGGCGCCCGGATTTTAGTGACGCTGATACATGCCATGCGGCAAAGGGATGCCAAATATGGTCTGGCCTCCATTTGCATCGGCGGTGGAGAGGCATCAACCTTAATAGTGGAGAGACAATAAAAATGAGCCAAACGATAGGTGTGATTGGTTGTGGGACGATGGGCAATGGTATAGCCCATGTATTCGCGCAAAACGGATTTGAAGTGCATCTGGTGGACATAAAAGAAGAATTCCTGCAACGTGCCCTGAAAACGATCGGGAAAAATTTAAGCAGGCAGGTAAAAAAAGAACTGCTGACAGACGAACAGGCCGCCGCCACCCTGTCCCGCATCTCTGTTTCCACGGATTATGCCGTGCTCAGGGAAGCAAGTCTGGTTGTTGAAGCGGCCACGGAAAATCAAAAAATAAAAGAAACGATTTTTAAAACCCTTGATCAATTATGTAAGCCGGAGACCATTCTGGCCAGCAATACCTCCTCCATTTCCATCACGGAGATAGCGGCGGTTACAGAACGGCCGGATAAGGTTATCGGCATGCATTTTATGAATCCGGTACCGGTGATGAAACTGGTGGAAATAATCCGCGGCCTGGCCACCTCCGATGAAACCTATAAAGCCGTGGAACAACTAACCCTTGCCTTACATAAAACGCCCGTGGAGGTCAATGATTATCCCGGGTTTATCGCCAACCGCATATTGATGCCTATGATAAATGAAGCGGTCTATTGCCTGATGGAAGGGGTGGCCGATGAACAGGCCATAGATACGGTTATGAAACTGGGCATGAATCATCCCATGGGGCCCCTGACCCTGGCGGACTTTATCGGTTTGGATGTGTGCCTGAGTATTATGAATGTCTTACACGAAGGGTTGGGGGACCCTAAATACCGTCCCTGTCCTCTGCTGAAAAAAATGGTCGCGGCAGGCTATCTGGGCCGTAAAAGTGGTAAAGGATTTTACGAATACAACTCATGAAACAACGAATACGAAGAGAGTGCGCTCTCAAACTGCTTTATGCCCAGGAATTCAATCCCATTGATATTGATGAACAGATTGAAAATTTAAAAAAAGAAGAAAAAGCCTGTGCCGATGCTTTCCCTAAGGAACTGGTCATGGTGTGTCAGCAAAACAAAGAGAAACTGGAAGACCTGATAGCTTCCAAGTTGAAGCACTGGGAACTGGGCCGGGTGGCATTGCTGGATCGCATTATTCTGCGAATGGGGTTGGCCGAAATTTTGTTCTTTGAAGATATACCCCCCGAGGTTACATTGAATGAAATGATAGAGATCAGTAAAAAGTACAGTACCGATCGTAGTGGAAAATTTGTGAACGGTATTCTGGATGCACTTATAAAATCCCTGATCAAAGAGAAAAAAATTAAAAAATCAGGACGGGGTCTTATCTCCGATTTGATCTAACTTCCTATGCAGATAGCCATAATTTCAGATGTGCATGCCAATTTGGAAGCTCTTCAAACCGTTTTTGAGTATACGCGGCAGCATGATATCGAAACTGTTTTTTGTTTGGGAGATTCCGTGGGGTATGGCCCCAATCCCAACGAGTGTGTGACTTTAATTAAAGAACATTGCACCCATGTTATTATGGGAAATCATGACTATGCGGCGGTCGGGTTGGCCAATACGGAGTTTTTTAATATAAACGCTAAAAGCGCCATCGCCTGGACCCGGAATCAGCTAACTACGGAAAACACGAACTTCTTAAAGAAACTGCCCTTTACCACGGTGTATGAGCATCTTTTGCTTACCCATGCCTCACCGAAAAGCCCAAGCAGTTGGGAGTATGTGCTTACACATCAGGCGGCATTAAAACAATTTAAGGTCTTTAAACAAAATATCTGTTTTATAGGCCATTCCCATGTACCCATAATTTACACGCCATCGGCCTATTTTACGGATAAAAAAATTATACTGGAACGTGGTGAATCTTACATCGTTAACGTGGGCAGTGTCGGGCAGCCGAGAGATGGCGACCCGCGCACCTGCTTTGTGCTTTTGGATACGGAAACAAACAGCCTGGAATATATCCGGCTGAAATATGATACACGGAAAACATCGGAAAAAATTAAAAACGCCGGTCTGCCTTCTTATCTGGCGGATCGTATTCTGTATGGACAATAAAGAGGTTGATAATGATTCAAACGGTATTTAAAAAAATATTTGGCTCTAAAAATGACCGGGAAGTAAGTAAGCTTTCGCTTGTGGTTGATGAGATCAATGAGTTCTACGAGCAATTTCAAAGCCTGAGCGAGGAACAGCTTAAGGCTAAAACCGACGAGTTCCGTCAACGTTTGCAGGATGGTGAGACCACCGATGATATTCTGCCGGAAGCCTTTGCCGTTGTTAAGGAGGCCTGCCGCCGTTTAAAGGGCCAAAGCTGGAAAGTGGCCGGTCGCGAGCAGACCTGGGACATGGTGCCCTTTGATGTGCAGTTGGTGGGCGGAATCGTTTTGCACCAGGGGAAAATAGCCGAGATGGCTACCGGTGAAGGTAAAACCCTGGTGGCAACCCTGCCTCTTTATTTAAATGCCCTGGAGGGCAAGGGAGCGCATCTGGTAACCGTAAACGACTACCTGGCCCTGCGTGACTCCGAGTGGATGGGACATGTGCTGAATTACCTCGGTCTTACCGTAGGCGTCATCCTGGGCGATATGACGCCCGAACAGCGCCGGGAAGCTTACAACTGTGATGTCACCTATGGGACCAATAATGAATTCGGCTTTGATTATCTGCGCGATAACATGGCCGGATCGGTTGATAATATTGTTCAGGTACGCGGCCACCACTATTCCATTGTTGACGAGGTGGACAGTGTTTTAATCGATGAAGCGCGGACGCCGCTGATTATCAGTGGACCTGTTTCCGTTTCCACCCACCGCTATGCGGAGATGAAGCCGCTTGTCGAACGGCTGGTAACCGCTCAGAACCGCCTGGTTAACCGGTTGGTTAAAGAGGGGGAAGATTTGATCAAGGCCGGCAAGGAGCGGGAAGGGGCCAATAAACTGCTGATCGCCGAAAAGGGCGCTCCCAAAAACAAACGTTTGCTCAAACTCTATCATGATCCCTCCATCAAGCGCATGGTACAGGCGATGGAGAATGACTATCTGCGGGATAAGGGACAGAGCAAGGCTTCCGATGAGCACTATTTCGGTGAGCTTTATTTTATCGTCGATGAAAAAAGCCATACCATCGACTTAACCGAAAAAGGACGGGTGGAGATGAATCCCGCCGAGCCGGAAATGTTTTTGATACCGGATCTGGGCGAGGAGATCGCCAAAATCGAGCAGGATGAAAGCCTGAGCGAGGAACAAAAACTTGCCCAAAAGGATGAGCTGCACCAGTTGCTGAACGAGCGTAGCGAAAAGGTGCAGAACATATCCCAGTTACTGCGCGCCTATACCTTGTATGAGAAAGATTCGGAGTATGTTGTTCAGGATGGCAAGGTGCAGATCGTCGATGAGTTCACCGGTCGTATCCTTTCCGGCCGCCGTTACAGTGATGGCCTGCACCAGGCAATCGAGGCCAAGGAAAATGTTAAAATTGAGCGTGAAACCCAAACCCTGGCCACCATCACCTTGCAGAACTTTTTCCGCATGTATGATAAGCTGGCCGGCATGACCGGTACGGCGGAAACCGAAGCGGCGGAATTCTGGGAAATTTACAAGCTGGATGTTTTGGTCATTCCCACGAACAAGCCCATTGCCCGTGTGGATATGGATGATCGCCTTTACCGCACAAAACGTGAAAAGTACAATGCCATCATCGAAGAAATCGAAACCATGAATAAACTGGGCCGGCCGGTTCTGGTGGGCACGGTTACCGTTGAGGTTTCGGAAACCCTGAGCCGTATGTTGAAACGGCGCGGCATCAAACACAATGTACTTAACGCCAAGCAGCATAAACGGGAAGCCGAGATCGTATCCCAGGCCGGAGAGCGGGGCGCGGTAACCATTGCCACCAACATGGCCGGTCGTGGTACCGATATTAAATTGGGTGCCGGAGTGGTCGAAGCCGGTGATCCGGAGCGGGGCATACCCGGCGGTTTGCATGTTATCGGTACGGAGCGGCATGAGTCCCGCCGTATTGACCGCCAGTTGCGCGGCCGGAGCGGTCGCCAGGGTGATCCCGGCAGCAGTATCTTTTATCTCAGTCTGGAAGATGATCTGATGCGCCTTTTTGCCACCGATCGTGTGGCCGGCATTATGGAGCGGCTTGGTGCCGAGGAAGGCGAGGTGATCACACATAAGATGATGACCAAAGCCATTGAGCGTGCCCAGCGTAAGGTGGAAGCCCGTAACTTTTCCATCCGTAAACGTTTGCTGGACTATGACGATGTGATGAATCAACAGCGTACGGTTATCTATGACCGGCGGCGCGCGGCCCTGATGCAGGAAGATATTTATGCCGAAGTGGTAAATATTCTTGAAGAATATCTGGATAGCGTCATGGCCAAATATGTGGATCCCAAAGGGCATAGCGACGAGTGGGACCTTGAGGGGCTGAAGACGGAAATACAACGTATCTCCTTCTTAAACTTTGAAAAAACATACAAGGATGTGGAAGCTTATACCGCCGAAGACCTTAAGGAAAAGATAAAAGAGGATATGCTGGAGATCTATAGCCTGAAGGAGAAGCGCATCGGCCGCGAAAAGATGGCCGTGCTGGAACGCTACTTTATTCTGCGGGTTATTGATGAGGAGTGGAAAGATCACCTGTATCAGATGGATATGCTCAAGGAAGGGATTCACCTCCAGGCCTATGGTCAAAAAGACCCCTTAATCGAGTATAAAAAGGAAGCCTATTATCTTTTTACGGCCTTGATTGACCGTATTAATGAAACCATTTTGAACTGGTTGTGGAAATTTCAACTGGCCGAAGAGCCTACCAACCGTGAAGAGCGGCGTCACGTACCCATGAAAACCGTTCATGAGGCGTCCACCAACATGGGTTTTGAAGGTGTGCCGGCCGGAGAAACCGATATTCAAAAAGCCTCACGGGAGCGCTCCGATAAACGCCAGCCCGTTCGTGTTGAGAAAAAGCCCCGGCCCAATGATCCCTGCTTTTGCGGCAGCGGCAAAAAATATAAAAAATGCCACGGTGCTAACGCCTGATGAAGGCAAAGGCTTTTTGGATAACCGGAGCCGGGAGATGACCCTGTTCTACAGGGAAGTCGGGAGCAGCGGACCGGCCGTATTGATTCTGCACGGATTGTTTGGCATGTCCGATAACTGGCTGAGTTTCGCGCGACGTCTGGAAAATGACTATCACCTTTTTTTACTTGACTTGCGTAATCATGGCCGCTCTCCCCATAGTGCCGAAATGAATTATGGCGTGATGGCCGGAGATGTCTCGGCCTTTATCCGCGAAACCATCGGTACGGCCTGTAGTGTGGTTGGCCACTCCATGGGCGGAAAGGTGGCCATGCAACTGGCCCTGGAACAACCGCAGCTGATTAATACCCTTGTTTCCGTGGATATTGCCCCGAAACGTTACCGCACTTCCCAGTTCCATGACTTTTTAACGGTCATGATGGGTATGGACCTGACCACCCTGAACAGCCGCGGACAGGCGGATGACATATTAAAGGAAAAGCTGAACCTGCCGCTGGCCACACGACAGTTTTTACTGAAGAATATCTACCGCAATGATCAAAACCGTTTTCAGTGGCGGGCCAACCTGAGCGCCTTATTTACCAATCTGGAAACACTTTTGGATGAACCGGGAACCGCAGGGGTCTTTGACAAACCGGCGCTCTTTGCCCGTGGCAGTGCCTCTCCTTATATAAAAGAGGACGATATACCCCGCATCCGGGCTCTGTTTCCCCGGGCGGAAATCCGTGATATCCCCGGTGCCAATCACTGGGTTCATGCCTCGGCTCCCGCCGCCCTGGAGGCTGCCCTGAGAGATTTTTGGCAAAAGGCAAAATGCGGGAATTAACAACGGCGCCTATCGGTATGTATATCAAATAGATAAGTTTTTTTAAGAAAAATCTTATTTTTGACCATCTGTGTGACAATTAACACTTGCCATTAATCTTATAATCGTAACTTCGCACTTGCTCCATAGAAAGGGATTTCCCTGCCGGAGTATTTCATACCATAGAATATATTTTTTCTGGAGGCTTTACAATATGCGTCTGTTCGATACCATTAAGATTCTTTTAGTTATCCTGATAGGGTTCGGAAGTGCTCAACAGTTTACCGTGTCTTCCGCCTGGTTTGGTAAATATGTAACGATCGGAACCGCTTGGGGCGATTATGACAACGATGGCAATGTTGATCTCTATTTATCCAACGGTACCCAGAGTTATCAATGGGAAAATTTTCTTTACCGCAATCTTGGCAATGGTACTTTCGATTCTGTTACCACAGCCGGTTCCATAACAACCGATACCTTTACCCATGGTGGCGCCGCCTGGGGAGATCACGATAACGATGGTTATCTGGATATGCTCAACGGAAATCCGTTTACACGTTCCGGTGGTCTTTTTACGAACTATGCGGAAACGAAGCTTTACGTAAACAACCAGGATGGTACTTTTTCGGACAATACCTCCATGGGGGATGCCGGCCTGGAATCTTCAACGGATTCCAAAATAGGTGCCGTTTGGGCGGATTTTAACAACGACGGTTTACTGGATATGCTGGAAAGCAACGCCGCCTTTCTTGGCGGGCAAAGAGCTTTTACCATGTTTACCAATAACGGTGATGGCACATATACAACTTATACCAGTAATATTACCACTCAGGGACAGTCCGGACAGGCCGGTTTAAGCTGGGCGGATTTTGATGAAGACGGTGACATGGATGTGGTGACTTTATCGGGAACAGTGGCCGGAAATACGGTTTTATGGACGAACAACGGAACGGACTGGGACAGTACCAACATTCTTGTCGGGGGCGGAGCCACGGGGCCCAACTCGCAATCCGCAACCTGGTTTGACTATGACAACGACGGAGACCTGGATCTCTATATCGGACTGGGTGCGGATGATAATTCCAATCCTCAGAACAATCACTTATTCCGGAATGACGCGGGAGTCCTGGTTGAGGTAACTTCCGGTGTCGGTCCGATTATTACAGACGGAACTTTGACCATCGGTACCGCTGCCGCCGATGTTGATAATGACGGTGATATAGACCTTTTTGTCGGTTCCGATGGCGGGTCGGCCAATGGCTATAGAAACCATCTTTTCATTAATGATGGTACCGGAGTCTTTTCAGACTACGGAACCTCCGCTCCCGGAGATTCCAATTTTACACGTAGTGTTGCCTTTGCTGATTATGACAATGATGGCGATATGGACATGATGCTTGGCCGTGAAGGCCCCAATCTCATGTATATAAACAATGGCAATCCCGGAACGCATTGGCAGCAAATTAAGCTGGTCGGAAACGGTACAACGATTAATACTTCCGCCATTGGGGCTCTGGTTAAGGTCACGGCCACAATCAGCGGTTCTTCCAAAACCCAGATTCGTGATGTGTCGGCTCAAACCGGCCGGGGTTCACATAATATGCTTCGTAAACACTTTGGACTGGGCGACGCTACGTCGGTTTCCACAATTCAGGTTAAGTGGCCCGGACCCGGGACTTTAACCTCCTATACAGATATCCCGGCGGATAAGATTATTATATACAAGTATGGTACCAATACCGGCACGGTCAATGTCATTGCTTCGCAAACCTTCATGTACCTCATCGGTAATTCCGGTGGTTCCGTGGAGTTTGCCACGGCCAGCAGCACCGCCGGTAACCTGACCATTACCCGCACGGACGGTAACCCCGGCAGCACCGGTTTCAGCGGCAGCGCCACCGCCCCGGATGCTTCCACCGTTACCCCCAATACCGTAAGTCCCGATAAATACTGGACCATGTCCGAAACGGGCTTAACCTCCTATGGGGCAAAAATCTATATTGATATCAGCAATATCGCCGGTGTTTCCAACCCCGACCGCCTGGTGATTGTGCAACGGGCAAACTCCGGTAGCGCCTGGACGCCCCTGAATACGGCCAGAATCGGCAATACCCTTTACACAACAGGTACGGTGAGTTCCCTGGGTGAGTTCGGAATCGGTTCCAACACAGCCGACAACTCCCTGCCCGTGGAGTTGGCTTCCTTTGAGGCGGCTGCCAGTGATCAAAAAGTTATACTCAAATGGAGCACTGCCTCCGAGCTTGAAAATGCCGGTTTTATTATAGAGCGTGCCGATGAGGGAAGCGATCTCTTTACCGAAATTGCTTCCTATAAAACCACAAGCGCCTTGCGCGGCCGTATCAGCAGCAACTCACTGACCGAATACAGCTATGCCGATCTGAATCTCATCAACGGTCGTGGTTACCGCTACCGTTTGTCCGATGTCAGTATCACCGGAGTGCGCAGCGAACTGGCCGTTCTTGAAGCAACGCCCATGGTGCAGATCGCCGATTTTCGTCTGCATCCTAACTACCCCAATCCCTTTAATCCAAGTACAAAAATCATTTTTGATGTTCCCGTAAGTGCCGGTAATGCCCAGGTGGAGATAAATGTCTACAACAGCCTGGGGCAGCTAATAAGCGTACTCTATCGGGGAACATTGAACCCGGGCAGTCATCAGTTTGAATGGAACGGTACCAACCGTTTTGGCGAACAGCAGTCCAGCGGTGTTTACATCGTTCGTGCCTCTGTTGGAAATCGCTTTGTTCAAACCATGAAGATGCTGCTGGTGAAATAAGGCAATACTTACTATTGCAACTAAAGCCCGAAGCCTCTTTCCCTTGTGGAGAGAGGCTTTTTTTATTTTAATGAAAATAGCTTTTTCTGAAATTTTTCTTCCTCCACAATAGAGGGGAGTTTTAAAACAAAGCTTCGGGGTAAAATTACATACCAGAACAGAGCCGTGAAAATCCGGGACTTAAAAGATAAGATATGGCTGCGTTATCTTAACTCATCATTTTAAGCGCGTGTGGAGCAGGTGCAAGGGAACCGGGCTTCTAAACCGGTTCAGCGATCTGTTGAAAAGGAGATATTTTCCACCAATAGAGGAAAAACATCATTCTCCAATAATATTTGACCGGTAAGGCCCCCCAAAAAAAAAGCCGTCTTATGCAAGACGGCTTTGCGAAAGGATTCTGATTTAGTTGACAGCGACAGCCGGGGCGGCTTTTTCCGTGGCGGAACCGGGAAGTTCACCGGTTACTTTGTACACAAGCACACTGAAGGCGGCCATCAGTTCATCCGCGGTAAAATTACAATGGCCATAACGCGGAATCAGTTGGGTGGTTAAAAGGTCGCCACTTCCGGCCTGGATGGCTTTGTTTTTATACAGGATCATTTGATCCTTGGGAACGATTTGATCCCCGCTGGTGTGCATCATGACCAGGGGCTTAAAAATCAATCCCGAGGTGGTGTAATCGTTTTCAATGCTGGTTAGCGCGGCCTGATCGGCGGTGTAGCGTGCTACGCCTCTGTTAACGGCCCGGGCCCCAAAACCTCCCTTATAGGTACGGGTGGCGTTATCAAAAGGATTGCCTCCCAGAACCTCACGCGCATTATTGGTGGCAAAAGCGTTGTACCACAACAGGCTGACAAAGGTATAGGCGGCGCTGTTGGGATCCTGCGGATCGATGGGGGCTTTGCTAAAACGCAACACCTGCAGGGCGCTTAACGGATCGGCGCTTATGGCATCGATGATTTTCTTTTGATACATATCCCAATTGTCCATCAATTCCTGGGGAATGTCGATGGCGCTTCCCGGCAAAATACCCGGGAAAAAATAGTCAAAGAGGACACGGAAGTCACCAAAGTAGTTGAGTTGCTTTACAAAGTCGCCCGTGGGGCCGCACAGGGAAAGGGCTCCACTGTACAAAAAGAAGTTTTTCTCCATACTGAGATTGGTGATCAGGCCGCCTTCCGAAGCGCCTATCAGATAGGTTTGTTTGGCCCGGCCAACTTCATTTTTGAAAATATTTGTCAGATCGGCAATGTCGGCCACACCCTCTTTAACCGCCAGGCCGTTTTTACTGTAGCTGGTGGTGGCAAAAGCATAACCCATTTCCAGAAAAACATCCGGCAGGGAGGTGGAGTCATTGACTTGCAGTTGACTTTCAGGAATTTCCACCGGCTCGCTTTCTTTCACATAGCCGTGGGCAAAAATCACCAGTTCACGGTTCCACTGGGCGGGAATCCAGATTTTGTAAACGGCGCCGCTGTTTTGAACCCCTTCGAGGATTGTGGTTTCATCACCGGCTATGGTCAGGTCGATACCGTAGTCCGGTGCTTGCTCCGTACTGGTTATCTGGCCTTGCTGGCAGGAGGATAGAAACACCCCCAATACGAAAAGGATCACAATTTTGCGTAAATGATGGGACACAGAGAGGTACATAAGTATCTCCTTATAAGTGAGTAAGTCTGTCGGTCTAAGAGTTGAGTTTGGTCATAAGAGCCATTTAATATAGAGATAGATTGAAATCTCTGCAAAATATTCTTGGGAGGATATAAAAAGCTGTGCGTATGGTCATGATGTAACTCTTTTTACCGTATGCGAAAAAATAGTTAAGAGCGCCAATTCTAACCCGAAATATGAAATAATTCAATATTGAGGTGAAAATGGAATATTCGGCATTGATTGTGGAAGATGACAGCACGATGGTACGCTTGCTGCAAGTCTATCTTGAAAAGAAAAATATAACCGTTCATGTGGCCCGGGACGGTAAAGAAGCCATGCGTTATTTGAGTTACGAGATACCCGACATTATCATTTCGGATATAATGATGCCCCGGATGGACGGCCTTACCTTGCGCAACAAGTTGCTACAGGATGAAAAGTATCGCATGATTCCCTTTATTTTTGTAACAGCAAAAAACGGACTGGATGATCGTATAAAGGGCTACAAACTGTATGTGGATGATTATATCGTCAAACCTTTTGAGCCGCGGGAGCTGATAGCCCGTGTGGATGCCGTTCTTAAAAGACATTCTTTATATAGCGATCTGATGCGTTTTGACGGGCTTACCTCTGCCTTGAACCGCAAAACCATAGAGGAACTTCTGGAAAAGGAGTTTGCCCGGGTTAGCCGCTATGGGGGTCAGCTCTCCATTTCCATGGTGGATATCGATCATTTTAAACGCTGCAATGATACCTATGGACATATTTTCGGGGACTATGTGTTGATAAAAGTCGCCGATGCCATCCTGGCCGAGGTACGTAACACGGATGCGGTTGGGCGTTATGGCGGTGAAGAGTTTTTAATCGTTATGCCGGAAACCATGATCGATAATGCACTGACGGTTGTGGAGCGTATTCGCAGCGGGATTGCCGGACTCCGCTTTGACCCGCAGGAGTTTAATGTAAGGATAAGCGCGGGGGTAGCCCAGTTTTATCCGGGTATATCCAGCCCACGTGATTTTGTACATTTAGCCGACCAGGCACTTTACCGGGCCAAAGAGAATGGACGTAATCGGGTTGAATGCCTCCCGCAGGAAGAACATTCCGTTTTAGGTTGATAATCCGCTTTTTTTATTGGTTTAAGCGCTTTTTTATTGTACTAACCCCTCCGGGATATTAAGTTTACCCTGTATATAAAACCACAACTAACTCAAAGGTTTATCATGTATAGAGTATTAACGTTAATTCTTATCTCCGTATCATCGGTATGGGCTCAGGATGCCATTACAATCCCCGAGCTCAGGGAGCATGTCACCTATCTTGCCTCGGATTCCATGAAGGGGCGCATGCCGGGTACTCCGGAAACCCGTCAGGCAGCCGCTTACATAGCCGAGGCCTTTAAAAAAGCCGGACTACAGCCCATGGGCGAAGAGGGGTTTCAATATTTTGATGTTATCACTTCCGTACGCCTGGCGGATGGAAACTTTTTTAAGATTGGCGATAACACCTTTAAAATAAAAGAAGACTATATTCCGCTCAGCTTTTCGGCCAATGGCCTGGTGGAAGCGGAAGTGGTTTTTGCCGGTTTTGGCTTTCATATTGAAAGTGATAGCCTGAAATGGGATGACTTTGGCGCCGCCGACGTGAAAGGGAAATGGGTTTTGATATTAATGGGTGACCCGGAAAATGATCCTCATGGCGGACGTTTTTATAAGGACAGTAAGTTACGCCGCAAGGCCTTGCTGGCCTCCGATGCCGGTGCCGCCGGGGTGATCTTTGTCGCCGGTCCGCAATTTGATGAAACCGATAAGCTTATGGCTTTGCACTATGATCAAAGCAGTTCGGGCAGTACCATTCCCGTTCTGCAGGTGAAACGTGAAGTGGCCAATATCTTGTTAAAAGACAAAACCGTGGCCGGACTGGAAAAGAGTCTGATCGAAAAAATGGCACCCGTTTCCTATAACACCGGTCAGGTGGCCAAAGTGCAAACCGCCCTGGAACAGGTAAAAGTAAAAACCCAAAATGTGGTTGCTTTGTTAAAAGGCACGACCTATCCCGATGAATATGTGGTTATCGGTGCGCATTATGACCACCTGGGATATGGTGGATGGGGAAGTGGTTCCCGCAAGCCCGACCTGCATGAAATTCATAACGGCGCGGATGACAATGCTTCCGGTACCGCTTCCCTTATGGAACTGGCCGAGTATTTTGGCACCAGTCCCCATAAGCCGAAACGTTCCATACTGTTTATGGCCTTTGGCGCCGAGGAAATGGGACTGCTGGGTTCCAAGTATTTTACCTCCCACCCGTTGATTGATTTAAAGAAGATACGGCTCATGATCAATATGGATATGGTGGGCCGCCTGAACCCCCATTCAAAAACCTTAACCGTTGGCGGAACGGGAACGGCAAAAGGGCTGGAAGATACCCTGAAAAAACTGGCCGCTCACCGCTCGTTTAAATTTAAGGCTTCACCCGAAGGTTTCGGCCCTTCGGATCACGCCTCTTTTTATGTAAAAGATATTCCGGTGCTCTTTCTATTCACCGGCTCCCATGACGATTACCATACACCGACAGACGATGTGGAAAAAATCAATTTTGATGGTATGAAAGCCATCAATGATTTTGCAACGGATATCATCGCCCTGGAAGCCAACAGCGATGAGCCGGTTGTGTTTACCGAAGCCGGCCCCAAAGAGGAACAGCGCGTGGCCCGCTTTAAAGTGACGCTGGGGGTTATTCCCGATTACGCTTCCGAAGCGAAGGGCTTGAAACTCGATGGCGTGCGTGAAGGCGGAGTCGCCTTTAAGGGCGGCATTAAAAAGGGCGATATCATTGTCGGCATGGATCATAAGCCGATCAATAATATCTATGATTATATGAACCGTCTGGCCGATTTCAAGGTTGGACAGGAAGTGGATGTAGAAGTTATCCGCGACGGAAAACACATGCATTTCACCGTAACATTTTAAAAAGCCGGGGGGCATGTCCCCCCTTTTTTTTAAACAGTTGTTAGACGGGTTTAGCTTCTGTTGACAATGGCGGACGTCTCTGCTATATTCAGAATAAATTACAAACCGATGAATTTCCCATGAAAGATGTTTGGAAAAAATTTGAGGAAAACGGCCTGACCCACAGCAGTGTGCATCATTTGATGGCCATTAGTCTGTTGCTGAAAAAAAACGGATATGCCCGGGGGATTGATGTGGCCAAGCATCTGGATATCAGCCGCAGTTCCGTTTCCGTGACCCTGCACAAGTTGCAGGCCAAGGGCTATATTCAGGAAGATGAAAACAAATTTTACCATCTCACCGAAGAGGGCCGGGAACTGACCCGGGATGTGCTGAGTACCCGGCGCATCGTCAAAAAGTTTTTTTCGGAGGTTTTGGGGCTGCCCGAAGAAATTGCCGAAGCGGATGCCTGTAAAATCGAACACCTGTTGCATCTGAAGACAAGCGCTCAGCTTTTTAAGTTTATCAGCTTTTTTAATGGTGACGAATCCTTTAGCGCCGAATTCAGGGAGAAGTTTAAAAAATATAAGCATACATGTTCGGATGACTGTGAAGTCTGCGAGGATGATGACTGCTTTTATGTGAAATCTTAGAAGCCCGCAGAATAAAAATAATTGCATACCATATACGCCCTTGCTAATTTTCCCTTCTGTGAAAAAAATATATTTGGTACTTCTGCTCGGTACATTCGTGTTTGCGCAGGAAAAGGCCGTGCCGCGGACAAACGGGGTGTTGATCGATTCATTGCTTTACAATGTTTTTGATTCCGTTCTGGTCATGGCCTGCGCTGAAAAGGAAAAGGCATGGTCTTTCCAAACCGCTGTACAGGGAGCAAAAAAACAAGTGTTGCAATCGGTTTTTTACACGTTCCTCGCCGCTCGCGGCGGAAATATCCGTGCGCAGGCATCCCGGCACCTTCGGGTTGAACTATTCGATGTTCGTATCGTATATGCCGAAGGTTCGTTTTGGGGGGGCTGGAACAGTGAGTGGAGCCGTATGATCCGTTTGCGCCTCAGGGGGAGTGTTACCTGTAGCGGGGGGGATTCGACCCTTTATCCGTTTGATAAAACCCTGACCTGGCAGGATACCGTACGCCAAAGCGATGTACCAAGCATCGAAGCCGGAGATTACCCCTTCTTAAAAGGGCGGCAAACCTCCTATAATGTCTGGAGCCAATGGGTTGAACCGGCATTGGTTACCATATCCCTGAGTGCCGTTGTTTATCTGTTTTTTACAATTAGAAGCTAAGCGTTTTTGAAGGAGATATTTTGAAAAGAATTGTTGTTTTTGTCTTATTGGTCGTCATGGTAAGCTGTACCGGAAACCGTCCTAAAACCGGCTGGAAAGCCGAGGAATACTATAAATACGCCAAGGAGTTGTTTAACGATGAAGATTATCTGATCGCCTCGCAGGAGTTTCAGATCATCATGTTGCGTTTTCCGGGAAGCAGCATCGCCGATAGCGCGCAGTTTTTTCTGGCCGAATCCCATTTTAAGATGGAAGAGTATATCGTTGCCTCGGCCGAATATGAAAAGCTGATCAACAACATGTCCAAAAGCCCCCTGGTGCCGCGGGCCCAGTTCCAACTGGCCGAAAGTTATTACCACCTGTCCCCGCGTCCGGCGCTCGATCAGCATTACACCATGATGGCCATCCGCGCCTATCAAAACTTTATCGAAGATTATCCGCGGAGCGATCTCAAGGAAAAGGCTGAAAAGCGTATACTTGAGCTCCGGGATAAGTTGGCCGAAAAAGAGTATGATAATGCCGAAATTTACCGAAAGATGAAAAGGTTTCGCGCGGCGGTGATCTATTATGATGAAGTGCTGGACAAATACTATGATTCCGAGTGGCTGGATGATGCTTTATATGGCAAGGCGCTGACCTATTATGAATCCGAAGCCTATGAAGACGCGGCCAAAACCATCGAAAAATTTAAAGAACAATTCCCCGAAAGTCCGCTGATGGATGATATCCGCCAACTGGAAAGTGATGTGCGGGCGGGAATAGCTTCCCAAGATGATGACGCCGGAGAATAAAAAACGTATCGGTATCATGGGCGGGACATTCGACCCCATCCATCACGGCCATTTGATCGTGGCCGAATGGCTGTGTGCCGTTTTAAACATTGATCAGACCTATTTCGTCCCCATGCACCGTCATCCGTTTGACAAGCGTCAGGATATCGCGGCGCCCCGGCACCGGCTGGCCATGCTTTCCCGGGCCATCGCTCCCTTTCCCTCTTTTCAAATATCCGAGTTTGAATTAAACCGGCAGGAGGTTTCCTTTACCGTCGACACCCTGCATCACTTTAAGGAAAAATTCCCGGAGAGCGAGCTGTATCTTTTTATGGGCCGGGACAACCTGGAATCCTTCCTGAAATGGAAAGAACCCTTTGCCATTCTCGATATGGCCTACCTGGCTGTCTACATGAGACTACATCATCAATCCGTCGTGCCCGAGTTGAAAAATCACCCCAAAATCCTCTTCATCGACAGGCCCGTAATTGATATCTCCTCCAGCCATATCCGCCACCGTATCCGGAAAAATCTTCCATACCGCAGCCTTGTTCCACAACGCGTGTTCGAGTATATTAACGATCATCATTTATATAGATCATAAAAGATAGGATACCCCTTGTTTTTGGCTAAAGTGGTTGGTTCGGTTTGGGCCACAAAGAAAACGGACAATCTGACCAATCTTAAATTTTTAATCGTTCATCCCGTCAACTTAAAAAAAGAGCCGCTGACGGATGTGGTCATTGTGGCCGATGTGTTGGGCGCCGGAATCGGTGAAACGGTGATATGCGCCTACGGGCATGCCGCCCGCCAGGCCATACAACCCGGGGAACCGGCCGAACTCAGCATCGAAGCGGCGGTGGTTGCCATTGTGGATAAGCTGGATGTGGATGAATCGCAAATCACAATGATTGAATAAGGGAGGCGTTGTGTCTCAATTAAATGAATCCGAAATTCGTAGAATTGCCGAACTGGCGGTCAGGCAGTTACAGGGCCAGGCCACCCCGGCCAATGTGGAAAAGGTGGTACGCGAGGCCATCAGCCGCATGGCGCCAAAGGGGGAAGCTTCCTCTGCCGTAAATCCGGAACGCATGAAGAATGTTCCTTTCTCCGCTCCCGCCAAGGGGGCCCGGATTATTTTAACCGCTTTTGGAACCAATTCCATCGGTATTCTGGCCGGATTGACGGCCGAACTCGCCGCGTTAAAATGCGATATCGTCGATCTCTCCCAGAAAATCATGCAGGATTTTTTTACCATTATGATTCTGGTGGACAGCAGCAACAGCGATGTTCCCTATGAGGAAATTCGCGAACGGATGGCCCGCGTCGGCGAAACCTTTAATCTTAAGGTCATCGTTCAGCATGAAGATATTTTTAAAACGATGCACAGGGTATAGCCATGCGTATAGAACTTCCCGAAATACTGGAAACTATCCGCATGACCGAGGTGGAGCATTTTGATATCCGCACGGTGACCATGGGTATTAATCTTAAGGATTGCATCAGCGATTCCCTGCCCAAACTTAAAAACAATATCTATGAAAAGCTGATGCGTACCGCCGCCGAGCATGTGGCCACGGCCGAAAAGGTGGAGGCCCAGTACGGTATTTCCATCGCCAATAAGCGTATCAGCGTAACACCGATTGCCCTGGTGGGGGATGGTTATTACGCCGAGGATTTTGTCGAAATCGCCGCTGTTTTGGATAAAGCGGCGGATAATCTGGGCGTGGACTACCTCGGAGGCTTTTCCGCCCTGGTACAAAAAGGGTTCTCCAAGGGCGATCTCAGTTTAATCCGCGCCATTCCGGAGGCCTTGACCTCTACCAAACATGTCTGCGCCTCGGTCAATGTAGCCACAACCAAGGCTGGCATTAACATGGATGCCGTTTATTTGATGGGTAAAATCATCAAGGAAACCGCCGAAAAATCGGCCGATGCCGACGGTGTTGGTTGTGCCAAACTGGTGGTTTTTGCCAACGCCCCGGAAGACAACCCCTTTATAGCCGGTGCTTTTCATGGCATAAGCGAGCCCGATGTGGTTGTCAATGTCGGCATCAGCGGTCCGGGGGTGATATTGCGCGCCGTTAAGGAAGCCTGGCATACCGACTTCCCTACTCTGGCCGATCATATCCGGCGCATGGCTTTTAAAATCACCCGGGCCGGTGAATTTGTGGGCCGCAAGGTGGCCGAGCTGCAAAATATTCCCTATGGCATCGTGGATATTTCCCTGGCCCCCACCCCCATGCCCGGGGACAGTATCGCCGACATATTGAAGGCCATGGGGCTGGAGGATGTGGGCGCGCCCGGCACGACCGCCGCTTTGGCCCTGCTTAACGATGCCGTTAAACGCGGCGGATTGATGGCCTCTTCCCATGTGGGGGGGATGAGCGGCGCTTTTATCCCCGTTTCGGAAGATCAGGGCATGATCTCGGCCGCGCGCGCCGGACATATCACCCTGGAAAAAATGGAAGCGATGACCAGCGTGTGCAGCGTGGGTATCGATATGGTGGCCGTCCCCGGAGACACCCGGGCCGAAAGCATCGCCGGGCTGATAGCCGATGAATGTGCTATTGGTGTTTCCAACAATAAAACCACGGCCGTGCGCATAATCCCGGTTCCCGGAAAGGGCATCGGCGAAGAGGCCGATTACGGCGGTTTGCTGGGTATAGCGCCCATCATGCCCCTGTCTAAAATCGATAACAGCCATTTTATTCACCGGGGAGGACGAATTCCGGCTCCGGTAAAAGGCATAAATAACTAAATATGACACCATCCAAGCGTATTTTAAAGATTGCCCTGGCCCAAACATCCAGCGTGCTGGCCGGTTTGGAGCAAAACATCGGACACCATTTGAAAGTGGTGGAACAGGCCATTGCCGCCAGGGCGGATTTGGTTATTTTCCCTGAATTGTCATTAACGGGATACAGCCTGAAGGACGCCACTTATGACACGGCCATGTCCCGGGATGATGCGCGTCTTGAATCCCTGGCAAAACTCAGTACCCGGATCGGCATAGTGTGTGGCGGGGTGGAACTGGGTAAGGGTTCCGTGTTATACAACACCCTGTTTTATTTTGAAGAAGGACGCCTGGCGCATCGGCACAGAAAAGTCTATTTGCCCACCTATGGCGTGTTTGAAGAAGAACGCTACTTTTCACCGGGTTCCCATTTTCGCGCATTTAAGGCCCGGGACACCACCCTGGGATTGTTGATTTGCGAAGATGTCTGGCATCCCTCCTCGGGGCAAATTCTGGCCCTGGACGGAGCTTCCCTGCTTATCGTAAGTGCCAACGGACTGACACGGGGCATGGGCCCCGCCGGAAAACCGGTCAATATTCAGGCCTGGGAAACACTGGTAAAATCCCTGGCCATAACCACAACCTCCTATGTGGCTTTTGTTAACCGTGTCGGGGTGGAAGACGGCCTTATCTTTTGGGGCGGCAGCAGTCTGATCGGACCGGATGGTATGGAGATTGCCCGCGCCGCCTATTTTGATGAGGATATTACATACGCCGAAATGGATATGTTTAAATTAAGGCATGTGCGTACCCACACCACCTTGCTGAGTGATGAAAGGCTGCCCGTGCTGATCGAAGAGTTCTCGCGTATACATCAAAAAAATAAAGAATACGATTGAAATAAATATTATTGCTCTAAAATTTTAAAAAAACTAAATTGAGCGTTTGGTTTGAATGGTAACCCGGAGGGAGATTTATATGGATTTGAAGGAAATTAAGCAACTTATAAAAATGGTTGAGCAGGCAAATATCAACGAGATTGAAATTGAAGAAGAAGACAAGAAGATAAGAATAACCAAGGTTTCGGCACAGAATGTGTCGGTATCCGCGCAGCCCATGGCCATGCCAGCGCCCATGCCGGCCGCGGCCCCGGTTGCCGCTCCCGGGGAAGCCGCCCCGGCCGCCGCTCCGGAGGCAAAAAATGAAAACCTGGTGGAAGTGCGTTCCCCCATGGTCGGTACCTTTTACCGCTCCCCCTCGCCGGATGCCGATCCCTATACCGAAGTAGGAAAAACCGTCGCCCCCGGAGATGTGCTGTGTATCGTGGAAGCCATGAAGCTGATGAATGAAATCGAATGTGAAGTGTCCGGCAAGGTTGTGGAAATCCTTGTGGAAAATGCACAGCCTGTGGAGTTTAATCAGGTTCTGTTTATTATAGAGAAGGCTTAACGCGGCCATCATAACCGTATGGATACAGGAGAAAAGTTTTGTTTAAAAAAGTATTGATAGCCAATCGGGGCGAAATCGCCCTGCGTATAATACGTGCCTGCCAGGAGTTGGGTGTAAGTACGGTGGCGGTACATTCGGAGGCGGATGAAGATGCTCTTCATGTCCGTTTTGCGGATGAGGCCATCTGTATCGGTCCGGCCCGGGGCATGGATAGTTATCTGAAACCGGATCGTATTATTGCCGCGGCGGAGATTACCGGTGTGGATGCCATCCATCCCGGTTACGGCTTTTTAGCCGAGAACGCCGATTTTGCCGATATGTGCGCCTCCCACGGTTTTAAATTTATCGGGCCCAGTTCCGAAGTGATCCGTACCATGGGTGACAAGGCCAAGGCCAAGGAAACGATGATCAAGGCCGGCGTGCCGGTTGTTCCCGGCAGTGAAGGTGTTTTGAAAAATATGGAAGAGGGAAAGGCTCTGGCCGATAAAATGGGCTATCCCGTCATTTTAAAAGCGGTAGCCGGCGGCGGCGGACGCGGCATGCGTATCGTAAACAGCTCTGAAGAGTTGGAAGTAAATTATCAAATGGCCTATGCCGAGGCCGAGGGCGCCTTTAATAACCCGGATCTCTATCTGGAAAAGTTTATTAAAAACCCCCGCCACATCGAAATTCAGGTGATGGCCGATCAGCATGGCCAGGTGGTGCACCTGGGAGAGCGGGAATGCAGTATTCAACGCCGTCATCAAAAGTTGCTGGAGGAAGCCCCTTCGGCGGTGGTGGACGAAGCCCTGCGCCGGGCCATGGGTGAAGTGGCTGTTGCCGGTGCCCGGCGGGTCAATTATGAAGGGGCCGGTACCATTGAGTTCTTGCTCGACGCCGATAAAAATTTCTACTTTATGGAAATGAACACCCGTATTCAGGTGGAACACCCGGTGACCGAGGAGGTTTGCGGGCGCGATTTGCTTAAGGATCAAATCCGTGTGGCCGCGGGAGAGCCTTTGGGGTACGGGCAGGAAGATATTGTTATGCGCGGCCATGCCATCGAATGCCGTATTAATGCCGAGGACTGGGAACGAAACTTTATGCCCAATCCGGGTGAGATAACCAGTTTTCATATGCCTGGCGGGCCGGGGGTGCGGGTGGATTCACATGCCTATCAGCGTTATGTCATTCCGCCCTATTACGATTCTCTGGTGGCAAAACTTATCTGTTACGGAGCCGACCGCAAGGAAGCCCTGAGCAGAATGAACCGGGCTTTGAACGAGTTTGTTATTGAAGGGGTAAAAACAACCATCCCTTTCCATGAAAAATTAATCAATCACCGTAAATTCATAGAAGCCGATTTCGATACCGGCTTCTTGGACAGAACAAATTTACTTGAAGATGGGGAGGCAGAATGAACATACCTGGCGATTTGAAATATACAAAAGAGCATGAGTGGGTACGCCTCGACGGAGATGTGGCAACGATCGGTATAACAGACTATGCCCAGGGTGAGCTGGGCGATGTGGTTTTTGTGGAGTTGCCGGCCGTGGGAGATCAGGTAAAGGAAAACGATACCTTTGGCACCATTGAAGCGGTAAAAGCGGTGGCCGACCTTTACAGCCCCCTGGATGGTGAAGTCGTGGAAGTCAATGAAGCTCTGGAAGACGCGCCCGACACGGTCAACAATGATCCCTACGGCGACGGCTGGATGGTCAGGGTGAAGGTGGCCAACAGTAGCGACTACGACAGCCTGCTCTCCGCTGAAGCGTATCAAAAACATATCGGGTAACAGCCCTGAAATAATTATGTCAAAAATTCTTGTCGCGGATGATAATCAGGATATGCTGGATACGCTGAGCCGTATCTTCGCTTTGTATGAATTCGACGTCATAACCGTGTTGAACGGGAAAGACGCCATCACCAAGGCGTGTGAGGAGCATCCCGATTTGATTATCCTCGACGGGATGATGCCCGAGATGGATGGTTTCGATACCTGTAAAATCCTCAAGGCCGATCCGAAAACACGGGATATTCCCGTGGTGTTTCTGACCGCGAATTATATCGAGCTGCACCACCGCTTAAAGGGGTTGGAACTGGGGGCGGACGATTACCTGCTGAAGCCCTTTAACTCACGTGAGCTGGTGGTACGGATCAAATCCATTCTTAAACGATCGGAACTGACCCGGCGCTTGCGGACGGAAAACAATGTCCTGGTTGAGCATAACCAGAATATTGAAAAGCGGCTGAACAAAATTCAGGACGATGCGCCCGGGGCCCGGCACCTTATCGTAGACCCGGAAACAGGGCTGTATACCTATGCTTTTTTTTTGGAGCATCTTAAAAATGAGCTGGATCGCCTGAAGCGGTACGATCACCGCTTGTCGGTGGCCTTGATTTCCTTGCAGAAGAAAGACAAATTACAGGATCTGCTCGGTGTCCATCTTTTTAATTTTTTGGTGATAAAGATCGCCAACTTCATTTTTAAAAAGATGCGCGCCGCGGATATTTTGGCTTTTAAGAAGGACGAGGGCTATTATCTGCTTTTACCGGAAACGGAGCGGGAAGGCGCCGAAAAGAAAATCAGTCTGATTCGCCGGGCCATCGAGGAACAGCAATATCTTGATGAGGATATGATCAACAGCTTACAGGTTTCCAGGAAAAAGATCGCGGACTTATCGAAAATCGGTTTTTTCTGTCATCTGATCGCCTTGACTCATGATAGCAGTGAAATCCCCGATGCCGGTGTTTTGCTGGAGCGTTTAAAATCCGATAGTCATTGTCTGGAAAAAAACCAGGAAATCAACCATAAGGGATAAATTATGTCGAAGCATAAAATACTTCTCGCAGATGATAACCCCAGCGTTTTAAAGCTGCTCGAAATTATTCTGAAGAAGCAGGGGCATGAGATCATTGTGGCTGAAAACGGAGAAAAGGCCTTTGAACTGGCCAATCAGGAAAAACCCGATCTCATAATTTCAGATATGATGATGCCGCAAATGGATGGCCTGGAATTTTGCTGGATGATTCGCGAGAATTCGGAAATTCCCACGGTACCGTTTATTTTCCTCACCTCCTTCAAGGATGATGAGACCGAGGTGCGCGGCTTCCGGGCCGGGGCCGATAAGTTCTTAACCAAGCCTATTGAACGGGCAGACTTACTGGCGGCGGTGGAGCAGCTTTTGTCCCGCCACGACCGTCTGGTACAGGCCTCGGGTGCCGATGCCATTAGCGGTGACTTAAAGGACCTTTCCATCGTGGAGGTGGTGCAAATGATGAATCTGAATAAGAAATCGGGCATTTTGCATATCCGCGGGAATGTGGAAGGGGACATTTATCTAAAGGACGGTCATCTTTTTGCCGCCACCTGTGAAGCTAAGACAGGTGAGGATGCCGTTTATGAGTTGGTCGGCCGGGCAACGGGTCAGTTTAATTTTGAAATCGCGGAGGTGGACGTGGAACGTAACGTAAACCTGTCGACCATGAATGTAATCATGGAAGCCTGCCGCATAATGGATGAGAAAAACGCGAACGAAAGCTGAAAATGTATAGAATATTGGTTACGGATCCCCTGGAAGAGAGCGCCCTTAAAATTTTTGAAGAGGCGCCGGATGTCTATTTTGAAACCCGGTACGGGTTGAGTGAAGATGAACTGATCGAGAAAATTAAGTCGTTTAATGCCGTGTTGATACGCAGCGCCACACAAATTTCGGCGAAGATCATTCAAAGCGCCGAAAATCTGAAGGTTATCGGGCGCGCCGGTTCGGGGCTGGATAATGTAGATGTGGCAGCCGCCGAAAAAAAAGGCATCAAGGTTTTGAATACACCGGGTACCAATGCCCCGGCCGTGGCGGAAATGACTATCGCCTATCTGTTTGCCCTGGCGCGCAGTCTGCCCCGGGCGGATCACTCCATGAAAAAAGGACTGTGGGAAAAAAAATCCTTCTCCGGCATAGAACTAAACGAACGTATTCTCGGTATTATAGGATGCGGTACCATTGGAAAAAGTGTGGCCCGCAAGGCCCGCGCACTGGGGATGCATATCCTGGTCTATAATCGTTCCCGGGTGGAAATGGATGACCTGACATTTGATCAGGTGCCTCTGGAGGAGCTGCTGAAACGTAGTGATTTTGTTTCCATACATCTGGCGCTGTCGGAAAATACCCGTTCCCTTATCGGTAAAAAGGAACTGGCGCTGATGAAAAAAGAGGCCTATCTGATAAACAGCTCCCGTGGTGAAATTGTGGATGAGGGAGCACTGCTGGCCCGCCTGGAAGAGGGCCTGCTGGCCGGCGCGGCGCTGGATGTTTTTACAAACGAGCCGGACTACAATAAAAAGCTGGCAGCCCATGAAAAGGTGATCGCCACCCCTCATATTGGAGCGGCCACGCGGGAGTCTCAGCAAAGGGTAGGGGTGCGCATAGCCGATTTAACCCTGGAGTTCCTGCGCTCGAAATATATCTTTCTATAAAAAAATAAAATGAAAATCAGGAGTAAGAAGATGCTGGAAGAACAATTTAAATTAAAAGTGGGCCTGGCGGAAATGTTAAAGGGCGGCGTTATTATGGATGTCACCAATGCCAAACAGGCTAAAATTGCCGAAGATGCCGGGGCCGTGGCCGTGATGGCCCTGGAACGCATCCCGGCCGATATCCGCGCCGACGGCGGCGTGGCCCGTATGTCCAACCCGAAAATGATCCGGGAGATTCAGAAAGAGGTGACCATTCCGGTTATGGCTAAATGCCGTATCGGCCATTTTGCCGAGGCGCAGGTGCTGCAAACCCTGGGGATCGACTTTATTGATGAAAGCGAGGTGCTGACCCCGGCGGATGAGGATAATCATATCTGGAAGCATGACTTTAAAATCCCGTTTGTTTGCGGTTGCCGCAATCTGGGCGAAGCCTTGCGGCGTATTTCCGAAGGGGCGGCCATGATCCGCACCAAAGGAGAAGCGGGATCGGGCAATATCGTGGAGGCCGTGCGGCATATGCGCCGCGTACAGGCGGAAATCAAGCATGTAACTACCCTGGATAAACACGAGAGGGTGGCCTTTGCCAAGAATATCGGCGCCTCCCTGGAGCTGGTGCAATATGTTGCCGAGCACGGCAAACTGCCGGTACCGAATTTTGCCGCCGGTGGCGTGGCCACCCCGGCCGATGCCTCGCTGATGATGCAGCTTGGCGCGGAAACGGTTTTCGTGGGCAGCGGTATCTTTAAATCATCCGATCCGGAAGCCCGGGCCAAGGCCATCGTCCTGGCCACTACCCATTATGACGATGCCGATGTGGTATGTAAAGCCAGTGAAAGCCTGGGTGAGGCCATGCCGGGTGTCGAGATAAGCTCCATACCGGAAAATGAAATGCTTCAAAACCGGGGTTGGTAGTTGGCCAGTATCGGTGTTCTTGCCCTGCAGGGTGATTTTGAAAAACACGGCCAGGCGATTGAAAGACTGGGGCATACCCCCGTGCCTGTAAAAAATGGGGATGATCTTAAGGGCTGCGACCGGCTCATCATGCCCGGCGGGGAGTCCACGGCAATTCTTAAACTCATCGAGCGGCTGGATATGCGCACGGTTTTAAGTGACTTTATCGGCAGTCATCCGGTGTTTGGCACCTGTGCCGGTTTAATTATGCTGGCCAGGGAAGCCGACCGCTTACCGGCGCCGCCTTTTGCCGCCATCGATATCCGCGTGCGGCGTAATGCCTATGGGCGGCAGATCGACTCCTTTGTCGATACGGTGACGATCGACCTGGACGGACAGGAGAGAAAAATGGAAGCGGTTTTTATACGCGCGCCAAAAATTGTGGCCCTCGGCCCGGGGGTGACTGTTTTAGGGCGCCATGGCAAGGACATTGTTCTGGTCCGGGAAAAGCATGTAATGGCGGCCAGCTTTCACCCCGAGCTAACCGCCGATGGTTTACTGCACGACTATTTTATAAATAAACTGTGATGAAAAATTTAATACAGGTTTTTTGTACGTTACCCGACGAGGCCTCGGCGGAAGAACTGGCCCGGGCCATTCTCGATGAACGGCTGGCGGCCTGCTGTAGCATCACCCGGAATGTTCAATCTTACTATCGCTGGCAGGGGAAGGTGGAAAAAAGCAGTGAATGGCTGATGTTGATTAAGACCACAGAAGAACGTTACAAAGAGCTGGAAGCCTTTATTTTGCTTAAGCATCCCTATGAAGTTCCTGAGATTATCGCTCATAAAATTATCCATGTGTCCGATGCTTATGCACAGTGGATAGAATCAAACGTGAGAGAGATATGACAATTGATATTTCCCCCATCCTTGCTGATAAAACATCGGGCTCTTTTACCTACACGCTAAACATTTTAAAGCGGATATCGGCATTTATTGAGGAACACGGTTCCTCCCTTTCCCGGGAGGAGTTGTTCGAAGAGGTGCATCAGGCGGGACGGCGCCTGATAAAGGTACAACCGAACATGGTATTGGTCCGTCGTTACAACAACCAACTGATCTCCTACTATAAGCGTGTTCTTAAGGCCGGAAAATCCGATGATGAGATAAGGCAAGCTCTGGTGGAAAAGATCGCTGAACTTCTGGAGGAGATGGAAGCCAGTTTAAAAGTGATTGCCCATAGCGGAACAAAGGTGATCACCAATTTCAATAAGATAATGACCATCAGCAACAGCACCACCGTGAGGCGTATTTTGGATGAGGCCATACGTCAAAAACGTAAATTTGAGGTCTATGTCGCTGCCAGCAGGCCCCCGGGAGAAGGATTGCATTTGGCGGAATATCTGGCCGGTAAGGGGGTGAAGGTTACCGTGGTGGCCGATTCCCAGATCGGCGTGGTCATGAATGAGATGAATCTCGTGCTGGTTGGCGCGGACAGGATTTACGAAGAAGGGTTTGTCAACAAGGCCGGCACCCTGCCCGTAAGTTTGGTGGCCGAGCAGTATCATGTCCCCGTTTATCTTGCCGCGGAGACAACCAAGGTGCTGAAAGAATCCGAGAGGACCATTAAAAATATCGAAGAGGCGGCAGCGGAGGTGTATTCTCCGAAAAACAGCGATATACATGTGATAAACTATTATTATGAAAAGATTCCCTTTACCGCCATACGAAAAGTTATCTGTGAAGAAGGTGTTTTTGAAGTACAGGAATTTCAAAGTTGGTATCTTGGAGATTAGATATGGCCAATAGCAGTATTTTTATAACCGAATTGAAAAACGGATCCGCCATAGATATTCCCAATGAGGTGGTCAGGGGGCTTAACCTGCAACCGGGGGATAAGGTGGAAGTTTTTATAAAACGCATTCGCTCCCGTCGTCTGGATATAAAGATATCGCGAAACCCCCTGGTAAAAATCCTGGATATCAAACCGTAGGTTCCCATGAAAAAAAGCAGTAACGTTTTTATCGATACATCGGCCTGGCTGGCTATTTTGGATCCGGCGGATGATCATCATGAAAAAGCACGCGACTACTATGCCGGCTTGCTGGAGCGCAGTGCCCGCCTGTTTACAAACAATGTGGTGCTGGATGAAACGCTGGACCGGATAAAACAAAATCTGGGCGAGAAAGTGGCCATGGAATACCTCTCCATCCTGGACGAGGGGGTGCTGAGCGTTTCCATCCGCCTGGACTGGATTTCGCGCCGGGTGAGACGTACAGCCATCGAAAATATGATCAGCAATAAAAAAACAGAGCTGACCCTGAAACATTTTTATATTTTGGAAACCTTAAGACGCCGACGTATCGATATCGTTTTTTCCTTTGATCAGGCTTTAAAAAATTTTGATTATCCCATTATGCCTCAGGGAATATAATCATGAAAAATGATACCGTCGTGGTTGCCGGACTCAATGATGCCGCCACGGCCACCGCGATTCGATTTTTCCGTGCCGGTATTCCGGTAATACTTTGGGCCGTGGAAGAGGCCCCTCCCGATCTGTTTATGCACCGTAATTTCGGCAACCTGCCCGTATTAGGGAGAAAAGAACGGCTGGGAATTACGGCCCGGACTTTTGCCGATTACGGCTATCATATCGAGCCAACACCTAAAAGCGGCAGGGAATTTGTTCTCCGTGCCCGCGGAGACCGGATTATTCCTTGTCTCAATACCCGGGAAATCACGGAAGTGATAAAGAACGGCGAGAATATGATCTTTTGCTGCACATCCCTATCTGCCGTACCGGGAACTGGTGAACAGGTATATGCCGTGGAAGGCTGTTCCGCGCCCAATGTGCGTTATACCGTGGATAGTACCGGTATGGTACTTTATCCCTTCCTGGAACTGGATGCCGGCATGGCACCGTTTCCGGAAAACATGGTCCTGACGGCTCCGGAGGAAGGTGTTGTGCAAACCCTCAAATCCATCGGTGATAAAATAAGGCGCGGTGAACCGCTGCTGCAGGTGGGGCGCCATAAGGTGAGCGCCGGCGGGGACGGGGTTGTGTGTGGCATGGTGGCCAGCGGTTCATTTGTTGAGAAGGGCACGGCGGTGGGCATGATCGCAGAAAAAGCAGTGAATATAGAAAGGCTGCCGGTGGAAAGCTGGGCGGTGGCCGGTGCCTTTCTGGAACTCTATTATTATGAAAAAAAGTTAAAATAAATTTTTGATCTTTATGAAAAACACCGTATATTAAAAACTCTTTTGAACGGGAGCCAGTAGCTCAGCTGGTAGAGCAGCGGCCTTTTAAGCCGTTGGTCCTGGGTTCGAATCCCAGCTGGCTCACCATCCGAAAAGGGACTCTGTTTCAGAGTCCCTTTTTTTTTGTCCTTCCTGCCAAAAACGGAGCCGGCGTGAGCTGAGCGGGCTTGGATTAATGCGTTATTCGTCCGCGTTATTGACAAATTAGTCAATATACTTTGTTTTTTTTAAAATTTTCCTTGAAAATAGTATCCAATTC
>WGCN01000033.1 GCA_015493745.1 Calditrichales bacterium | reverse complement strand
TCCTTGATCTCAGTTCATTTTATAAAATGTCCCTGAGAGGCATTCCGTTTGAAAATTGCAGCCTTAAGGAAACCGATTTCACGTCGGCCGATTTATGCGAAGCCGTTTTTAAAGATTGTGATCTTGAGGGGGCCATCTTTGACGGTACGACCCTGATCAAAGCCGATTTGCGCAGCGCCACCAACTTTTCCATCGATCCCGAAAATAACCGGATAAGAGGGGCGCGCTTCTCCCGGGCCAATATCCGGGGATTGCTGGACAAATATGAGATTGTCATGGAATAAACAGTCCGCTTTTTCCGAGGTCCGGTTTTCGCGGCACGGTGATGGTCCTATGGCGTTTCCTTTACCTTGTAGGGCCCGTAGGCGTAACATTTGGACTGGATGCGCCAGCCGCCGTCTTTTCGTTTCAGGGTGAGATAAAAATTTTCACCCCTTCGTTTACGGAAAATATTGACCTCCATCATGGCCCTGTCCTTACCGTCACTATAGCCCACACGCGAGAAACTGATAATACCGAATCTCTTACCCGACCGAACGGTCTCATACAGGTCATTGTCTTTGTTTAGGCTGCCATACATAAAGTCGTACACCGAACGGTATGAAGCATAGATATGATTCCGTTGCGGCTGATAGCGTCCCGCTAAAAGATACTTTTCCCTGTTCTGCTCCGTAAAGGCTTTCAACAGGGCTTTGTCGGGCCGGCACTCCTTTTTCTGGAAAAAGGATATCAGATAGGGCAGGGGTTCCTGACCAAACAAATCCTCGGAAAAGGTGGTTTTGGTGGCAAAGCGCATCACACTCATGGTGCTGTCCAGAATAACGACGGTGTTGTAGCTTTCGTTAAAAACCGAGTCGATGAGATATGAAAAAATCTGTTGCTCATCGGCATCGGGATAATTTTCATCCGCGCAGGATAGCAGCAACAAGACAAGGGCTGCTAAAAGGAAAGATGTTTTTTTCATAAATTTCTCCCGAAAGGTGGAAACGGCTTGAATGTATATTTTGAAAAGGCGATGTTCTAAAATAGCCAAAGAGCGGGATGTTTGAAAGTGGGGGTTAATAAAAAAAGCCCGCGACACGCATCCGCTGACAACGTGTTGCGGGCTAAAATTTACACCCGGTGCCGGGTTTATTCGTGATCGCAGATATGATCCGGGGACATACCGAAACCGGCCGGTTCTTCTATGAACTTACCGCGCGCCGCCAAAAAATCGATCAGGGCGTCGGCGTCCATGTTTTCGGCGGAACAGGTATGAAAGCGGGCTTCCAGTCCAAAACGCTCCTGTATGGCCCTGCGCAAACCCTCGCGGCTGTATGTCTCACCCGTTTCAACCATCATGCGCATCACTTCGTGTCCGTGAATAGAATTCATGGTTTGTATTCCTTTTATTAAGACTTCTTTGGCTTAATTTACGTGAAATATTTATAACTGCCAAAAAAGTTTAACGGCCATGATAAAAATAGCCACGGCCAGCACATAGCGGATAAGCTTGTCTCCCCGTTTTACCTGTACCCGGGCCGCCAGCCAGCCACCGGCGGCATTGCCGGCGGCCATGGCCAGCCCCGCCGTCCAGTTGACCTTGTCGCTTAAAATAAAAACGGCCAGGGCCGGAATCGTATAAAAGAGAACGATGACTATTTTATAGTAGTTTACCTTTACCAGGGAGGTGTGCAAAAAATTATAGAGGGTGGCCATGAGAATAAATCCCACCCCGACCTGTATAAAACCGCCGTAAAAACCGATACCGAACAGGGCCGTGTAAAACAGCAGGGAGGGGCGCTCCCGTTCATGCCCGGCATTGAACAGGCTGTAATCCTTATTTATAAAAAAGGTGATAATCACACCCACCATGACCAGGGCCAGAATACGCTGAAACCAGACATCGGGGATTTTGGTGGAAAAGAAGGCGCCGGCGATGGCGCCGGGCAGGGTGAAGGCGGCAAAAAGCATGGCCCGTTTCAGGCTGCGCACTTTTTTTTGATGAAATCCGGTGGCGGCGGAAATATTCTGGATCAACAGGGCGATGCGGTTGCTGCCGTTGGCCGTGGCCGTATCCAGCCCGAAAAAGATCAGCGCCGGCAAGGTGAGGGTGGAACCGCCTCCGGCAAAGATGTTGATGAAACCGGCGGCAAAGCCGGTAAATGTTAAAAGGAGAAGTTTTAATTCCGGGGGGATCAATTAAGATTTTCCAGTTGTGTATGGCGGATAAAGCGCTCCAGGCTTTTGATGGCCACATCCAGTTCCCCGTTGGTGGTTGGCGGTTGAACCTTGCCGATCAGCTTTTGGCGCATCTCTTCGATCTTGACCAGCAGGTGGCTGTATTGTTCCGCCGCTTCGCGCAGGGGATCGTTTTTTTCGGCCGCGGTAAAACCCTTCTTACCGGTTTGACTTTGTATGGTTTTAAAGGTTTTCAGATAGCTTAAAAGGTCGGCACGATTCCAATCGATTTTATCCTTGTACTTCTTATCGATCCGCTCCATTTCCGCCAGGGGCAATTCGGAGATTTCCGTTTTAATCTGTGTGATTTTCTTGCTTAGAAGGTTGATGCTTTTTTGGGTCTTCTTGTAGTTATGGAAATTCTCAATATGGCTGTCGATCAGTCTCAGGTCATCGAGCAAAAAGGATTTTTCCCTCAGACGGTATATTTTTTCCTCAATCGATTTGATACGGGTGCGGATACGAAATTGTTTTTCCTGGAAAAAATCGATCTCCCGCCGCCGGGAGTCCAGTTGCAGCTTATAGAGAAAGATAATGGAAACCAGGGCGGCCACACTGGCCGTGGCCAGCCCAAAGGTCAGTTGCGGGAAAAAGATAATCAACAGCAGCAAAAGGGCCGGAATGGAAAGCGCCAGAATCATGCGCATCTTTTTTAAGCGGTTGATCTGCTCCTGATTATCGCTGATACGCATATTGAATTTGTCGTAGCTGTTTTTTTCATCCGCCAGATCAAGGGTCAGTTCCTGATAGGTATGGAAATCTTCCTCAAAGGTATCCGGCAGATTGGAATAGGCGATCAGTTTGGTGTGGATCAGCTTTTTTAACGAAGCCTTGCGGGCCATCAGATCGTTGAGCGTCTTTTGATAGCGGCGATAGACGGCCTGTTTTTCCAGAAAGAGCTGTGCTTCGTTGTAAACGGTTTCGGCATTAAAAGTATACAGGGTGGGAAAACGCTGTTTGAGGATGTGATCCACGCTGTCTTCATGTTTTTTCGGCTTAATGTGACCCATTTTTTCCAAATCGCGGGCAATCTGGTTTTGTGCCTGTGTAAGGATGCGCAGGTCTTTCAAAAGGTTTAGTTTGTTTTTCAGTACCAGGGTATCCCGGCCGTTGCGGGCGTCCGAGGCCTGGAAACGGGTTAAAACATGGCCGGTGCGTTGCAGAATGCGCTCCATATAGGCAATGGTGTACTTGGGACGCATATAGGTGTAAAATATTTCCAGGACATCACCGAGGGGCACGCTTTCGTTTTGCAGCCTTTCCTTGCACAGTTCGCGGATGGCCTGCTTATCCACCAGGGTGAATACCGACTCCATCAACTCCTGATAGG
This sequence comes from Calditrichales bacterium, assembly GCA_015493745.1. Taxonomy (GTDB): domain Bacteria; phylum Calditrichota; class Calditrichia; order Calditrichales; family J004; genus J004. The sequence goes on along the minus strand of WGCN01000033.1, from coordinate 7,546 downwards.
CGTTGTGATCATCGCTGCCGGGGATATCCTTACCCTGATAGACAGGCTTTATCCCTTTTTCCGATTCGGACATAACGGCAATGATGTCGGTTTCGAAATCGCGCTCCACATACAGGGTAAAGGTGTCGAATTTAAGCGTTAAGCGACCGGTGTGGGTTTTTATATCGCCGGAAGGGTTGCGGTAATGTTGCTTCTCTTCCGCTGTCATCCCGAAAAGAATGGCCAAAATGGACTCGAAGAAATATATCTTCTGTTCACCCCGCAAGGAAACGAGGGAATGGGCGTTCTGGGAGTCGGTCAGCGTTGTGTCTGTATTGAACCCGGTCAGTGAAATATTTTGAATTATCATGTAGACTGCATAAAATGGTAGTTATATAACTCGTGTTTAATATAAATCAATCCCGGAAATATAACAAAATCATTCATTAAGATTTGATACATATATCACACTCGGTTATATTCGTCGACTAAAAATCGGAATACATAAATGGTTGGAGTATCTATGCATCCCAAAAGGATGGCCATCTTGGTAGGTGGGGGCCCGGCTCCCGGGATCAACAGCGTCATCGGCGCGGCCACAATCCGTGCCATACTATCCGGGGCGGAAGTGATCGGCATTCAGGATGGTTTTAAATGGCTTATGCAGGGTGATATCCAGCATGTGAAAAACCTGACCATCGATGATATCAGCCGCATACATTTTCGCGGTGGATCGCATATCGGTATCGCCCGCGACAATCCCACCCGTGATAAAAAATATCTGGAAAAAACGGTTTCCTCCCTGTTACGTCTTAATGTGGACAAGCTGATCACCATCGGCGGTGATGATACGGCCTATTCCGCTTATCGCCTGGAACAGGTTTCCAGCGGGCGTATTCAGGTGGCCCATGTACCCAAAACCATAGATAACGATCTGGATCTGCCGCACGGTATTTCCACTTTCGGTTACCAGACGGCGCGCCATTACGGTGTTGAGATCGTAAAAAACATCATGACCGACGCCAAGACCACCAGCCGCTGGTACTTTGTGATTACCATGGGGCGCAAGGCCGGGCATCTGGCTCTGGGCATCGGGAAATCGGCCGGGGCCACCCTGACCATCATCCCCGAGGAATTCGGCGAGGGAAAGATAAACCTGAAATATTTGGTTGATACTCTGGTCGGTGCTATTATTAAACGTCTCAGTTATGGCCGGCAGGACGGCGTGGCCATCATTGCCGAAGGATTGCTGGACAAGCTGGATAGCGATGCCTTTAATCATTTGGTCAATATCGAGCGGGATGAGCATGACAACATGCGCTTTGCCGAAATAAATTTCGGTGAAATTTTGAAGTTTCACGTTCAGGAACGCCTGAAGGAGTTTGGTATCAAAACCACGATTGTGGCCAAGAATATCGGTTATGAGTTGCGCTGTGCCGATCCCATTCCCTTTGACATGGAATATTGTCGCGATCTGGGCTACATGGCGGCCAAATTTTTATTCGACGGTGGCAACGGTGCAATGATATCCATGCAGAATAATCATTTTGTGCCCATGTACTTTAAAGATATTCTTGATCCGCATACCCATAAGATGCGTGTCCGCATGGTGGATACTAAGTCGGAGTCCTATCATATCGCCTATCGTTATATGATTCGTTTTAAGAAGGATGATTTCGAAGACCCGCATGAAATGGCCAAATACGCGGCAACGGCCAATGTTTCGCTTAAGGAATTTGAGAAACAGTTTGGCTATTTGTTATCCGATGAGGCCAAGCATGTCTCCGGTGAAAACAAGACCGCTTCGAAGCATAAGAAGAAATAATTTATTTATATTTGGGAATTTAATGCAGACTTTAAAAGCCTATTTTACTTTGACCAAACCCTCGATCATGCTTTTGGTGATCATCACCGGCGGTACGGCGTTGATTATGGAGGGCAGCCTGCTTCAGGATCCTTTCCGCTTTGTCATGGCCTTATTGGCCATATATCTTACCGGAGGATCGGCCAACGCGCTCAATCAATGTTTCGAGAGGGAGATAGACGCCAAAATGAAGAGGACGGCCGCACGGCGGCCCTTACCGCTGCATACCATTGGCGCGGCTTCGGCCTTTGTTTTTTCCATTGCAATCGGTGTGGCCGGTCTGGCCATCTTTTATTACTATTTTAACGCCTATAGCGCTCTGCTCTCCCTGGCAACGATTTTATTTTACAGCCTTTTTTATACCCTTTATCTAAAACCCAATACGGTTCAGAATATTGTTATCGGCGGTATTGCCGGTTCCATGTCGCCTGTCGGAGCCTGGGTGGCGGCAACGGGGCAAATGGCTGTGGACCCCTGGATTCTGTTTTTGATCATTTTCCTTTGGACACCACCACATTTTTGGGCACTGGCCTTAGTGTATAAGGATGACTACCGTCTGGCTAAGTTGCCGATGATGCCTGTGGTAAAAGGGGATGACTCCACTTACAAACAAATTTTAATATATACATGGTTGTTGGTTGTAGCCAGCCTGGCGCTGGTGATTAATGAGCAGCTGGGTTGGGTGTATATCCTCCTGGCTGCGGCTTTGGGCATGCTGTATTTGCAAAAAACCTATAAGGTGATGAAAAACCGTACCGAGCCTCAACTGAAGGGGCTTTTCGGCTATTCCATCATCTATCTTTTCGGTTTATTTGCGGTAATAATTGCCGATAGCCTGATTTAATTGGAATTAAAGGTTTGAAATTATAGTTTTCACAAATTATATTTAACGCCGTCGTTTTTTTCCGAGAGCAAACCTTTAATTTCTGCAATCATACTAATCAATTCATCACGAAAAGTTAAAACCTAGGAGTTTAGCTTGGCTCAGATATTCTCTAAGAAGGCTAATCTATGGCCTTTATACCTGCTGGTAATCGTCGTAGCTCTTTTAGTGGGGACGACCGGCTTTTTTTGGTACTTCGGTTCTCCGAAATACACCGATGTGGGTTACCGTCCCACCCAACCCGTGGACTATTCTCATAAACTCCACGCCGGAGATTTGGGGATAGACTGTCGTTATTGCCATACATCCGTTGAGGTCTCGGCAAAAGCTCTGGTACCGCCGACGGAAACCTGTATGAACTGCCACTCCCTCGTGGGGCTGGATAATCCCAAGCTGGAGCCGGTACGGGCCAGTTGGGAAAGCGGTAAGTCCATTGAATGGACCCGTGTGCATGATTTACCCGACTATGTATTTTTCAATCACAGCGCTCACTTAACGGCCGGCGTCGGCTGTGAAAGCTGCCATGGCAATGTGGCCAAGGAAGTGAAAGTGATGCAGGAAAAAGACCTGAGTATGGGAGCGTGCCTTACCTGTCACCGGGCGCCGGAGATGCATCTGCGCCGTTCCGATCAGGTAACCCTGATGGGCTGGACGCCACCGGAAGATCAATTTGAGATTGCCGCTAAAATAATTGCCGATAAAAAAATTAATCCACCAACGGATTGTTCAGGGTGTCATCGATGAGAGAAAATATGAAAGAGAATCAAAAACAGTACTGGCGTAGTCTGGATGAACTGGCTGATACGCCGGAGTTTCGCAAAATTGTAGAACGCGAATTCCCCGAAGGGGCTTCGGAGCTTAAAAGCCCTGTTACCCGTCGTAACTTTTTAGGTCTGATGGGAGCATCGATCGCTTTTGCCGGGCTGGCCAGTTGCCGCCGCCCCGTGGAAAAGATCGTTCCTTTTGTAAAGGCCCCGGAAAATATGATTCCCGGTGTGCCCAAATATTATGCCACCACCATCACTCAGGGGCGCCATGCCCTGGGCGTTTTGGTGGAAAGCCATGAGGGCCGCCCCACAAAGATCGAGGGTAATCCGGAGCATCCCGAATCTTTGGGTAAAACCAACATTTTTCATCAGGCCGATGTGCTGAATCTTTATGATCCGGACAGAGCCAAGGATGTTTCCAAAGATGGCGTGCAAAGCAACTGGAGCGCTTTCGTCGCATTCTGGAAAGAACAACATGCTTCCTTTTCCCAAGAAAAGGGTAAAGGTCTGGCCGTTCTTTCCGGTGAATTTGCTTCCCCTTCCCTAAAACGGCTCTATAATCAATTTAAAAAAGAAATGCCTTTGGCCACCTGGCACGTCAATGAGCCGGTGAGTGAAATGAACATCCATCGTGGTTTGAAAACAGCCACGGGAAAAAATGTACAAGCCTATCCCTACTTTGATAAGGCCAGGGTCATTCTTTCCATCGATCATGACTTCCTGGGCGTTTCTCCGGACAATGTTTCGGCCAATCGCGGTTTTGCCGAAGGCCGCCGGATGGAAGATGAAAATGGTGAAATGAACCGCCTTTATATGGTGGAAACCTCTTTTTCCGTTACCGGAGGTATGGCCGATCACCGCAAGCGTTTAACGCAAGGCGGCCTGGAGCTGTTTACCCGTCAGCTGGCCCATGCTCTGGGTGTGATTGACGACGGTGCCAAAGCGGTGGATGCCGGGTGGATGGAAGCCGTGGTTAAGGACCTGAAAAAGAACAGGGGCGCCTCTCTGGTTGTTGCCGGTCAACGCCAAAGCGCGGCAACCCATGCCCTGGTATTTGCCATAAACGAAGCCCTCGGAAATAACGGGGCGACGGTTGAGTATTTTGACAATCCCGATGTCGCAGTGCAGACGGAAAGCATTAAAACGCTTACGGATGCAATGAAAGCCGGTGAGGTGAAAACCCTGGTGATTCTGGATCAGAACCCGGTGTATACCGCTTCTTCGGCGGACTTTGCCAAGGCCCTGGCTTCGGTGGAAAATGTAATCGCCTTGTCCCCCTACTGGGATGAGACCGGCCATAAAGCAAATTGGCACGTTCCCATGTCACATTTTCTGGAATCCTGGGGAGATGCCTCCGATGTGCGCGGAAACCGCAGCGTCGTTCAGCCGTTGATTGCCCCGCTTTACAATACGGTAAGCATGACCGCTTTTGTTAATCTTATGGTTACCGGCGAAGATGTCAAAGATTCCGATGTGGTGAAGGCGACCTGGAACGCGAAAAGTGATGATAAGGACTGGCGTCGAATTCTCTACAAAGGTGTTGCCGCCGGAAACCTGAAACCGGCAAAGGTAAAATCACGTTCCGCGGATATTGCCGGGCTGGTTAGCGCCACGGCTGTTTCTGCTTCCGAGCCCTCACTATCGGCCATGGATGTGGTCATCCTGCCTTCGGCTTCCTTGTATGACGGCCGCTATTCCAACAATGGCTGGCTGATGGAAGTACCCGATCCCGTTACCCATATCAGTTGGGATAACGCCGCGCTGATGAGCACGGCCACCGCTGAGAAACTGGGTGTGCAAAATGAAGATTTAATCACTCTGAATGCCGGCGGCAGGGAACTTGAGATTGTTGTTTCGGTTCTGCCCGGTGTTGCCGAAAATGTAATTGCCCTGGAGCTGGGCTACGGCCGGCAAAAGCTGGGACGTATCGGTAACGGCAGTGGCTTTGATGTCTATTCTTTTATGAGTGCTCCGGACAGCTATGCGCTGCATGGGGTGAAGGTAAATAAGACCGGCCGCACCTATCCCCTGGCCAATACCCAGGATCATAACTCCATGGAAGGCCGTCCGATTATTCTCGAAGCTGATTTGGATGAGTACCGCAAGGAGCCGGAGTTTGCCAAGGAAGCCGTTGAGCATCCGCCGCTGGTTTCCCTGTGGGATGAGAAAAAATATGATCACGGCTATCAATGGGGTATGGCCATAGACCTTTCCACCTGTTCGGGTTGCAATACTTGCGTGGTGGCCTGCCAGGCCGAGAATAACATTCCCATCATTGGTAAGGAAGAAGTTAAAAAAGGCCGTGAAATGCATTGGATTCGTCTGGATCGTTACTTTAAAGGCGATCCCGATAATCCGGAAATGCTTTTTCAGCCGATGGGTTGCCAGCATTGTGAAAACGCGCCCTGCGAGCAGGTATGTCCGGTACAGGCTACCCTGCATGATGATGAAGGTTTGAATGTAATGACCTATAACCGTTGTGTGGGAACACGTTATTGCGCTAATAACTGCCCCTATAAAGTGCGTCGTTTCAACTTTTTCAACTTTACCAACTCCTATCCGGAAACCATTAAGATGGTGCAAAACCCGGATGTGACGGTTCGTTTCCGCGGTGTAATGGAGAAATGTACCTATTGTACCCAACGGATACAGGAAGCCAAGATCAATGCCAAGAATGAAGCCCGGCTTGTGGCGGATGGCGAAATACAGACCGCCTGTCAACAAGCCTGTCCGGCGGACTCCATCGTCTTTGGCAATATTCTGGATCCCGAAAGCCGTGTTGCTAAGCTGAAAAAACAAAATCGTGAATACAAATTACTTGTGGAATTAAATATTAAACCGCGTACCTCTTTCCTGGCCCGGATAAAAAACCCGAACCCGGAAATGGAAACGGTTGCATAAATAAACTATAAACAAAAAGTAAGGTCTTATGAGTAAAGAAGTCGATACTGGATATGATTATCAGGTTCCGCTGATTACAGGAAATCAGACGTTTTCTACAATTACCGATAAGATTTCTTCCATAGTCGAATCTAAAACCACCAAGGAATGGGCATTGCTGTTTGGCCTGGCCAGTTCCCTGATGATGGTTCTGTTGGGTTCCATTGGATATCTGATTTGGGAAGGAATAGGAATCTGGGGGGTGAATAACCCGGTCGGATGGGGTTGGGCCATTGTCAACTTTGTGTTTTGGGTTGGTATTGGTCACGCCGGAACATTAATTTCCGCCGTTCTCTTTTTGTTCAGGCAAAAATGGCGCACCTCCATAAACCGTTTTGCCGAGGCCATGACTATTTTCGCCGTTATCTGTGCGCTGGTGTTTCCCGGAATCCATGTTGGTCGTGTGTGGGCGGTATATTACTTTTTCCCCATTCCCAACCAGATGGATATGTGGCCGAACTTCCGCAGCCCGCTTTTGTGGGACTTTTTTGCGGTCGGTACCTATTTTACCGTGTCATTGCTGTTCTGGTATACCGGTCTGATTCCGGATTTGGCCACCCTGCGCGACCGGGCTAAGAACAGCCTGCGCAAAAAAGTACTGGCCATATTTGCCCTGGGATGGCGCGGCGGCAACAAACAGTGGAAACATTATGAACTGGCTTATCTGCTTCTGGCCGGTTTGTCCACGCCGCTGGTTCTTTCCGTGCATAGTGTGGTAAGTACCGACTTTGCCACTTCGGTCATCCCCGGGTGGCACACCACCATTTTCCCGCCATACTTTGTGGCCGGTGCCATCTTCTCCGGTTTTGCCATGGTAATGACCCTGGCGCTTATCGCCCGGCGTGTCTATCATCTGGAACATATCCTGACTTTGACACACCTTGAAAACATGAACAAGATTATCCTGACCACGGGTATGATGGTCGGCTATGCCTACAGCATGGAGTTTTTCATCGCCTGGTACAGTGGCAATCCCTATGAATCCTTTATCTTTGTGGAGCGGGCCTTCGGGCAATATGCCTGGGCATACTGGACGATGATCACCTGTAACGTGTTTATACCGCAAATTTTCTGGAGCCGTAAGATGCGGCGCAGCATACCGGTGATGTTTGT
>WGCN01000032.1 GCA_015493745.1 Calditrichales bacterium | reverse complement strand
CCGGTACCGACAATCACCTGAATATTTTTGACGCCAAGTCCCTGACCCTCAACGGCTTTCAGATTTCCGTCGGCGGTAATTTTACCGTGGACAACAGCGGCTCCACAAAAAAACATCTGGTTATGACCCACCCCAATGACCGGTTGATCGTCATGGGCAAGGCCACCTTTGGCGGGGAAACCTCCCTGGATAGCGGAACCGTGGAACTCCGGGGGGATTTTGAGCAGAAATACCGCGCAGGGGTCATCCGCCCCACGGGCACGCTCTTTAAGTTCAACGGCAGTCAACCCCAAAACGTCTTTTTCACCCACCCGGATCTGACAAGCTGGTCCTTTTTCGGTGACGTTACCATTGAAAACAACGCCGGAGTTACCTTCGCTTCCGATGTATATATCAACGGATTGCTTTCCCTCGCCAACGGGGGACTCGTTTCCCAATCCGGCCAATACAAAACCTATTTCTCCACAAGCCTGCCCTCTATCGCCAACGGTAACTATGCGTTGCAGAACAGCGTTGTTTACGGCGATTTCTCTGCCACGGAAAACCTGACCCTGACCGGTACCGACAATCACCTGAATATTTTTGACGCCAAGTCCCTGACCCTCAACGGCTTTCAGATTTCCGTCGGCGGTAATTTTACCGTGGACAACAGCGGCTCCACAAAAAAACATCTGGTTATGACCCACACCAATGACAGGCTGATCGTCATGGGCAAGGCCACCTTTGGCGGGGAAACTACCCTGGATAGCGGAACTGTGGAACTCCGGGGGGATTTTGAGCAGAAATACCGCGCAGGGGCCGTACGCCCCACGGGTACGCTCTTTAAGTTCAGCGGTGATTCCACACAAAAGATAATGTTCACCCACCCGGATATTACCAATTGGTCCTATTTTAAAAACCTGGAACTCGCTTCAAAAAAAGTTTACCTGGGTTCCAACCTCTATGTAAGCGGGAAGTTGACTAATCGCGGACTTTTTGAGGTATCCGCCACCAAAACTCTTTTTCTGAGCGGTGATTCAGCTGTCAATACCACCGGGGCTACAATTAACGGTTCGGGCACGATTGACGCGCCATCAACTTCTTTTCTTAATAAGGGTCGGGTGGCTCCCGGACTTTCTCCCGCAACCCTTTCTCTTTCCGGTACCTACCGGCAATCCTCCACGGGCTCGCTGGAGATTGAACTGGGCGGACTAACCGTCGGTTCGGAACATGACCGGTTGGCGGTTTCCGGCACGGTCAATCTCGGAGGTCTTCTGTCCCTGTCACTTATAGATGGCTTCAGCCCGGCATTGGGAGACAGTTTTCGTATTATGACCTACAATTCTGCCGGCGGCGCCTTCGACTCCGTTTCCGGGAACAGCCAAAGCGGCTTTGCCTTTGATGTGCGCTACAAAAGTGACGGTGTTGATCTGATTACCGTGGAAGCTCTTAACAACGCCCCGCGGGCGCTCAATGATTCCATTTTCACCCGCGAAGACTCAACAATACAGATTTTTGTGCTGCGCAATGACAGCGACGCCGATGGTGACAGCCTGCGTATCGTCTCCCTGAATATGGACGGCGCCTCGGGCCTGGCGGTAATTGATCCCGGAGATACCAGCCTCACCTATACCCCGGCTTCGGATGTCAACGGCCGGGATGTTTTCAGCTACACCCTGTCCGACGGGCGCGGTGGTACCGATCAGGCCAATGTCATCGTTGATATCACGGCACAAAACGACGCCCCCGTGGCCGGTCTCCTGCTCTTGCCTGCCGACAGGGACACCCTGGACACTAAAAACAACATTTCTTTTTTATGGCGGGTCGCCGAAGATGCGGATGGGGACAATCTCTCCTATTTTTTACATATCGGCAACACCAGCGGTTTTGATACCAGCATTACCGTTCAAGACGATACCAGCTATACCTTTGACGGCAGCATGTTGTCCAACGGAACCGCTTATTCGTGGTTTGTGGATGTCAGCGACGGACAGTTGACGACCGCCGGGGCGGATACCTTTGTTTTCCATACCCCGGTAATCACGGCCCTTGAGGATGCCGGCAAGGGTCTTCCCCTTCTTTTTTCACTGGAGCAAAACTACCCCAACCCCTTCAATCCGCAGACCACAATCCGCTATGCTTTACCCCGGGCCGTTTCGGTGCGCCTGGTCATTTATAACGCCCTTGGGCGGATGGTGCGCGATTTTGACTTAGGCCTGCAAACAGCCGGGCGTAAAACCCTGGTTTGGGACGGGCAGGATATGCTGGGCCGGAATGTTTCCAGCGGGGCTTACTTTTACAAAATAACCGCCGGAAAATATATAAACATTCGCAAAGCCCTTTTAGTCAAATAAAACCAAACAAGGAATCAATATGAACAACCTAAAAATATTCTCCATCTTTTTTCTTTTGGCAACCATCCTGTCCGCGCAGGAGTTTATCTATCCCGAAGACGCCAATTATTCCAACCGCTTTGGTATCCGGGCCCTGGGCGCGGGCAGCAATATCGTGGCCCTGGGCAACGGCAAGGTGTATATGGCCAAAAGTATCGGACAATCTCCCTTTGAAATACTTGATCACCGCAACGCCAGCGTTCCCTACGCCTTTGCCGTTTGGGACGGATCGGGCTGGACGCTGGAGGGACCAGGTTACGTCAATGTAAAGGATATGGTGGTTTACGGCTCCAATGTGATCATCGCCGGTAATTTTACGGAGATTGAGGGTCAGCCGTTTAACTATATCGCCGGTTGGGACGGCACAAAGTGGTTCAGCGTGGGTGGCGGTTTGAACGGGCCGGTTAATGCGCTGGCCACGGACGGCACAAATCTTTATGCCGGCGGCTCCTTTTCCCGGGCCGGAGATACGCTGGCGGCCAACGTAGCCCTGTTTGACGGCGTTCAATGGAAAGGCATGTATGATCAGGGTGAAATCGTTCAGGGCACCAGCGGTGAGGTTTTGGATATCGACTTTGGCGACGGCGGTGTGGTTGTGGTGGGCACCTTCGGCACGGCCGGCGGGGTTAATGCCAGTAACGTGGCCGCATGGAACAAGTCCGGGCCCCGTTGGACCAATTTCAGCACCGGCACCAATAACCGCGTGCGGGCCGTAAGCCCCACCAATGCCGGCACGGTGATCGGCGGCGATTTTTCCAGGGCCGGCGGCAACGATGTGAACAACATCGCCCTGTGGGACGGCAGCGACTGGAAGGCCATGGGTAACGGCTCAAACGGCGTCGTTTCCAGCTTAAGCAACGCCTCCGGCGAGGCCATCGCCTTTGGTTATTTTGATGACAGTCCCTCACGCAAGATTGCCCGTTTTCGCGGCGGCATCTGGGAGGTTCTTGGCGGCCCGGATGTAACGATCGACGCCATAAGCATGGCCACGGATGGCAGCAACGTTTGGGTAGGCAACCAGGGCGCGAAAATGCCCGGGAAAACGACCGGGAACCTGGCCATGTGGGATGGCAGCGGCTGGAACGCGGCCGGTAACGGAATCGGAGAGTGGTGGTCCAATGACGCCGTGAAGGATATGGTGGAGTGGAACAATGAACTGGTGGTTTCCGGACGTTTTGGCAATGCCGGGGGCGACAGCATCAGCGGTATTGCCCGCTGGGACGGCCAGCAATGGCACAAACTTGGCGAACCCTTCTCCGGTCTGGATTTTGCCTGGGTGGACGCCCTGGAAAAAGCGGGCGGTAAGTTGTATGCCGGCGGTTGGTTTTCGGACATTGCCGGTACCGGTTCAGCCAACATTGGCGCCTGGGACGGACAATCCTGGTCCGGTCTGGCCGACGGCGTGGGCGGCAAGGTTTACGCCCTGGGCCATCTGGGCAACGACCTCTATGTGGGGGGCGACATCTGGAAGACGATAGGCGGCAACACACAATACTATTTTGCCCATTGGGACGGCACGCAGTGGCAAAGCGTTTCCAACCCGCCCGGCGGCATTATCTATGCCATGCTGAGCGAAGGCCAAAGCCTGTATGTGGGCGGAGAGTTCACCTACCTGAACGATTTTACCACCATGAACGGCATAGCCATGTGGGACGGCAGCCAGTGGAAGGATTTGGGCGGTGGCGTGACCGGCGGAAGTTTTTACACAAAGGTAAATGCCATCGCCAGGGGCAACGACGGCCTTTATGTGGGCGGTGACTTTACCCTGGCCGGCTCTGTTTCCGCCAAAAATATAGCCCGCTGGGACGGCAGCCAGTGGCACGCCCTTGGCCGGGGCGTGGACGGTGAAGTGTTTGCCCTGTACGCTAACGGTGACGATCTTTATGTGGGCGGTACTTTTGCCACCGTTGAGGGCGACACCGTTTGGGGACTGGCCCGCTGGGACGGCAGCCGGTGGCAGCGCATGGGCAACGGTGTGCATCAGGTGAAAAACTACAGCGCCTGGCCGACGGTCTATTCCTTCCTCGGCACGGAATCTTCCTTGTGGATTGGCGGCAACTTCTCCCATGCCGGCGTATATTATTCGCACAGCATCGCCGAATATAGCGATTTCAATCTGGTAACGGCCCTGGGAGACGAAGATCCTGCTCCGGAAAATTTTGCCCTGATGCAAAACTACCCCAACCCCTTTAATCCGAGCACCACCATCCGTTATTATTTACCCCGCGCCTCCGAGGTGTCGCTAAAGATTTACAACAGCGCCGGTCGTTTGATCCGTACTCTGGAAAAGCGCTTCCTGCCCGCCGGAACGCGCAGTGTGGTCTGGGATGGCAAAAATGACCGGGGCCGGGAAGTGAGCGCCGGTATCTATCTGTATAAAATTCAGGCCGATGAATTTAGCCAAACCCGCAAGGCGGTTTTGATTAAGTAATTCCGGCGGGGGTAAGGTTGAGTAAGGAAAAATCACACAATGATGCGTAAGAGTAACCCGCGAATTCATTCGCGGGGCGGGTGGAGGCGAATCACCCTCGAAAGAATCCGGTTCATCGGATTCGGGTTGAGACCAGGAAAACCTTATATAACGATCCAACCTTAGTAGCCATGGGTGTTTAAAATATTTTCGACCTTATTAGCTTATTTTTTGATGTGGCGATATGAATAAGGTAATAAGGTTATTTTTTTTTGGTTTACTTTTTTCTACTAAGGTTGGGGAAGGGAAATAAGGTTTAGTCTTATTATAGGGCGTTCTGCCCCCGATTGAAATCGGGGGTTAACAGTATCCCTCGAGGCCCGGTGCGGATAAGAATATCAGCCCAGGCACATAGGGTTAACCCGCAAATTCATTCGCGGGGCGGGTGGAGGCGTACCGCCCGATAGCATCCGATTCATCGGATTCCGGTTGGAACACGAAACCTTATTGATAAAGACAAACCTAAGTAGAAACCGTGGGGAAAAATAAACTAGCTTATTAGCTTATTGTTACGGAGGCGTTCAATCTGATCCTCAAACAAAGCCGCAATGCGTATGGTTAATAAGGTAATAAGGTCGGGGGATTTGGGGGCGCTTTTTTTGCTATTAAGGTTGAGTAGGGAAATAAGGTTCGCTCTATCGGAAGGGGCTAGGACCCTGATTGAAATCGGGGGTTAACGGTATCCCTCGCGGCCCGGCGCAGGCAGGAACATCGGCCAAAGCCGCGCAGGGGTAACCCGCGAATTCATTCGCGGGGCGGGTGGGCCGGAACCGCGCTCGATAGCATCCGATTCATCGGATTCCGATCCCCACGCAAAGAGGCTAATGGGCAGGGCCAATAAGGTTGGGGTGTGTCGTAAGGCGTTATACCCCCGATTAAAATCAGGGGTTAACGGTACCTCTCGAATTTCTTCGTGTCTTTGTGGCTGTGTGAGGAAATAAAAACCCATGCAAAGCCCACCAGAAGCTCAACCGCAATATAAAACCTGGCCTCTGTGTTCAAATATTTCCTTGATTGCCCTACACTTTAAAGATATATTAAAAATGTAGGGCAAAAAGAGTATTATCAATGGGCATAATTTCTGATATATTAAAAGACGAGTATGAACGGTTAAAAGCTCTAGAGATACAATATGCCCGTCAACTTAAAGAATTACCAAAAGGCTCCCTGTCCAGGCGAAATCGTTCGGGAAATCGCTATTTATATTTGGTATATCGTCAAGGAAAAAAAGTGATTACAAAATACATCGGCCGGCTAGATTCTGACCTGTCCAGGGCAACAATATTACAGGTTAAGAAACGAAAACAAATAGAGAACAAGCTTCGTCAGGTTAAAAGAGACTTGAATGAACTCTCAAAAAGCATCAAAAGAAAATAAGTATTTCTTTTTTAAAGAAATTATTGCCTTATTAGAGAAAAACGGTGTTCTACCCTGTTTTATATTGGTCGGTGGCTGGTGTTTATATATTTACCGGGAAATCTATAAAGATGAGCCGAGGATACCGTTGTTACGAACAGCAGATATCGATTTTCTGATACCACGTTCCCTACCGATAAAAAACAAAATTGATGTTCATTCAATTTTACAGGAGGCCGGATTTGACCTCCGGTTTTCTAATATTTCGGGTCATATTAAATATGTCCATCCATGGCTGGAAGTAGAATTTTTAACTCCTGAGCTGGGCAGAGGTAGTAAGAAACCGTTTCAGTTCAGGATGCTCAACCTGAATGCGCAACAATTAAGGTACTTAACTTTGTTGCAAAATCACACAATAACCGTTCTTTATTCTAATTGCCGGATAACCGTTCCAGAGCCGGCGGCATATGTTTTACATAAATTTTTACTAAGCGCTAAACGTCAAAATATTGAGAAACGTGAAAAAGATTTGTACACGGCAATGGAACTTGGAGAATTTCTTCTTGGGCAGGAAAAACAGAAACTTCGAATAAGACAAATTTTTGATTCCTTGCCGAGGCGATGGAAAAGTACAATCCTTTCCATTACCAAAAAAGAAGCTATCTTGATAGCCGAACTATTAAAATAAAAATCGTTTTAGGACTATTATTTGTAAAATGGGCGTGTATTTTTTGCCCACGAATGAATTTGCGGATAATGATAGTTAAATTCGATTTATTACCGGATTCCGATCCCCACGCAAAGTCGCTAATGGGCAGGGCCAATAAGCCAATAAGGTCGGGGAAGGAGACGGGATCAGGTCTGTCCTAAGGCGTTATGTCCCCCGATTGAAATCGGGGGTTAACGGTATCCTTTATGACCCGGTGCGGGTAGGAATATCAGCCCAGGCAACATAAGGGTAACCCGCGAATTCATTCGCGGGGCGGATGAAGGCGTACCGCCCGATAGCATCCGATTCATCGCATTCGGGTTGAGACCAGAAAAACCTTATATAACGATCCAACCTTAGTAGCCATGGGTGTTTAAAATATTTTCGACCTTATTAGCTTATTTTTAATGTGGTGATATGAATAAGGTAATAAGGTTATTATTTTTTTTGGTTTACTTTTTTCTACTAAGGTTGGGGAAGGGAAATAAGGT
>WGCN01000031.1 GCA_015493745.1 Calditrichales bacterium | reverse complement strand
GTCGTTTACCGTGTCTCCAAAAAAAAGTTGCTACCGTCAAATATGACCTTTATGCCCTATGGTCAAAGGAGTTTGAGGTGGTAATCGTTCCGGAGATGAATTTTATTATGATCGATGGCTGGGGCGACCCCAATACATCCGTGTCCTATAAGGAGGCCGTCGAGGCGCTGTATGCCGTGGCCTATAAGCTTAAGTTTATAAGTAGGAAGACGTTATCAAGGGATTATGTGGTGCCCCCGCTGGAAGGGCTGTGGTGGGCGGAGGATATGAGCGTCTTTACCGCCGGCAACAAGGAGGGGTGGGAGTGGACGGCAATGATCATGCAGCCTTCATGGATAACGGAGGAAATGTTCGGGGAAGCTTCTCGTTTGGTTGAAAAGTCTAAGAATCCGCCGGCCTTAAAAAAAATGCGCTTTGAGGCCTATGACGAGGGACTCTCCCTGCAAATTATGCATATTGGCCCCTATGCGGATGAAGGGCCGCTCCTCTCCAGACTGCATGTTGAAATCATTCCCCAAAAAGGTTATGTTGAAAACGGCAAGCATCATGAAATTTATCTGGGAGACCCTCGAAAGACAGCGCCGGAAAAACTGAAAACCGTTTTGCGCCAGCCGGTGAAAAAAGCGTCGGGGAGATAAAGGAGGCGGCCATCCGCCCAAACATGTTTGATAGGATATCGAACCTGCTGTTTTAGCGGTATATCGTAACCATAACCATGCCGGCAACCAATAACGGAACAACCGGGGAGAGAGGATGAAACCTGTTGTCCTTATAATTCTGCTTTTATGTTCACTTTCCGCTTTTGCCGGTAAGCCGGAGATCGGCTACGGGCAAAAATCGTACATAAAGATTTCTTCCATAAACCTTAAGGACACGCTGCGGCTTTCCCTGTCTTATTTTCCCATTCTGCCCCCGGAAAAGGTTACCATTAATTCACTTATCTCTCCCGATTCCGCCACGATCCTCAACCCGGATGTTTATTTTCCGGTGGAGGCCTATATGGGCATTGATACCGTTGAAGGTTTTTCCCTGTATCTGGTTCCCGGCGATACTTTGGAGATTTCCGTGGATTTTGCCCGGCCGTCGCCTCCGAAACAGGCGGTTTTCTTTATGGGCCGGCAGGCTGTTATATCACAATATATAAATGACAGAAACGCCGCCTATCCTTTCCGCCATTATAAGGATATAGGCCGCTTTCGCAACTCGACCATGGATTTAAACACCCTGCGGGTTAAAACGGATTCCCTGGAAAGGATAGAGCTGGCTTTTTTGGAGGAATACCATAAGGAAAACACCCTGCCCGACTGGTATTATAAAACGGAAAGGGCGGCCATTATTTACGGCAAGGCGGAAAGAATGGCTCTGGTTCCCAAATATCGCAGAACGATGCTTCAGCGGGAAGTGGAGGTACCTGCGGACTATTTTTCGTTTTGGGAGGAGTTGCCGCTGGACAACCGTGATGCGCTGTTTTCAATGGAATATCTATGGTATATCACAGCTTATTTATATAAACACTTTCTGAACAGGGAAGGGGCGCGGCTTGATAAAAGAAGCTATTTTAAAAGGATGTTTGAACGAACGCCGCGTCTGGCGGATAGCCTGTTAAGCCCACCGGTGACCTCGGTTTACCTGAGTAATGAATTCCTCATGGCCCTTCAATTGGGCTTTGCGGATTTATATGATTCCCTCGCGGCTCCGGGCCTGGCACGGATCCGGGATAAGAAGATAAAAAAAATCCTCTCCGAAATCAGACGAAATAAATTTTTACTTAAAGCCGGAGATACCGCGTTTAACTTTTATTTGCCTGACGAGGAGGGCGCCTATTATAATTTAAGCGACTTCAGGGGCCGGCTTGTTTTGCTCAACTTCTGGTTTCCCGGATGTTTGCCCTGTGTTTTTGAAATACCTTACGAAAGGGCTCTCCATAAACGTTTTGAAAACCGGAAGTTTATGCTGATCAATGTCTGTCTCAACCGGACACGGGAAACCGTATGGAAAACCGCTCTAAAGAGGTATAACATGTCCGGTCTGAACCTGTGGGCCAACGAAAACTGGTCGGGGATTCTCGGCAGGAACTATGACGTCATTTCTTTTCCCCGCTATGTTCTTATTGGGGAAGACGGTAAAATTATAGACCCGTATGCCAAAAAGCCAAGTACGGGACTGATGAGCGAGATAGAAAAGCTTTTGGCCCCATCGGCAGACGAATAAGGAAGGGAACAGCCATTACCTTTGCCGAAAGCGTAGTCCGGCGCTACTCCTGTCCCGGCGCGGGGCGCGGCAGAAAGGTCTTTCCGAATCTCCCCTCCACAAAACCCGGAACCGTCTCACCCCGCCACGGAATATTTTCAATTATCTCAATAAATGCGGATGTACGTTTGTGCATATTTTTTATTTTTACGTATATTCGGCCACACCTGAAACCAATCATAGGAAAACGATGTCTGCAGCGAAATACACGGAAGACAATATCCGCTCACTGGACTGGAAAGAACACATCCGCCTGCGTCCCGGGATGTATATCGGAAAACTGGGGGACGGCTCCGCGCAGGATGACGGCATTTACGTGCTGGTTAAGGAAATCCTGGATAACTCCATCGATGAGCATGTGATGGGCTTTGGCAAAACCATCGAAGTGAAGGTCAGTCAGCAAAGCGTAAAGATACGCGACTACGGCCGCGGCATTCCCCTGGGCAAGGTGTTCGATTGCGTGGCTAAAATCAACACCGGCGGCAAGTACGACTCCGAGGCCTTTCAAAAATCGGTGGGCCTGAACGGCGTGGGCACCAAGGCGGTAAACGCCCTTTCGGAATATTTTAAGGTGCAGTCCGTGCGCGACGGCAAGATGAAGGTTTATGAGTTTGCCTACGGCGAGGTGATAAAGGAACACCCCGTGGAGCTGACCACCCAGCGCAACGGCACGCTGGTGGAGTTCCGTCCCGATAGCGAGATTTTCAAGAATTATCACTTTATCCCCGATTTTCTGGAAAGCCAGATGTGGAACTACGCCTATCTCAATGCCGGGCTGACCATCAATTTTAACGGCGAGAAGATCCACTCGCCCAACGGTCTGTTGGATCTGCTCAACCGCAAAACCGACGCCGAGGCCATACGCTACCCCATCATGCACTTTCGCGGGGCGGATATTGAAATCGCCATGACCCATGCCAGCCAGTACGGCGAGGAGTATTACTCCTTCGTCAACGGTCAGCATACCACTCAGGGCGGCACCCACCTGGCCGCCTTTCGTGAGTCGGTGGTTAAAACCCTGCGCGACTTTTATAAAAAGGATTTCGACGCCGCCGATATCCGCGCCTCCATTGTGGCCGCCGTTTCCGTGCGCATTCAGGAGCCGGTGTTCGAATCGCAAACCAAAACCAAGCTGGGCTCGCAAAACGTGGGTCCCAACGGCCCCACCATCCGTACCTTTATCAACGATTTTGTTAAAAAGGAGCTGGATGACTATCTGCATAAAAACAAGGATACCGCCGAACTGCTGCTTAAGCGCATCCAGCAATCGGAAAAGGAGCGCAAGGAGATTGCCGGTATTAAAAAACTGGCCAACCAGCGGGCCAAAAAAGCCAATCTGCACAATAAAAAACTGCGCGACTGCCGCGTGCATTATCAGGATGTGAAAAAGGAGCAGCGTTTTAACAGCACCCTGTTTATCACCGAGGGCGATTCGGCCAGCGGCTCCATCACCAAGGCGCGCGATGTGGAAACCCAGGCCGTCTTCAGCCTGCGCGGCAAGCCGCTCAACAGCTTCGGTCTGACCAAGAAGGTGGTTTATGAAAACGAAGAGTTCAACCTGCTGCAACATGCCCTGGATATCGAAAACGGTCTGGAGAACCTGCGCTACAATCGCGTGGTGATCGCCACCGACGCCGATGTGGACGGCATGCACATCCGTCTGCTGTTGATGACCTTCTTCCTGCAATTCTTCCCCGATCTGGTGCGCAACGGTCATGTTTATGTGCTGGAGACGCCCCTGTTCCGCGTGCGCAATAAAAAGGAGACCATCTATTGCTACGATGAAGAGGCCAAGCAGGAAGCCCTGAACAAGCTGGGCCGGCAGGCCGAAATCACCCGTTTTAAGGGGTTGGGGGAAATCTCCCCCTCGGAGTTCGAGAGCTTTATCGGCGAGGATATGCACCTGCGGCCGCTGGTGTTGCAGGAAAAGACCTCCATCAAAAAACTGCTGGGTTATTTTATGGGCAAAAACACGCCGCAGCGCCAGCAGTTCATCATCAACAATCTGCGCATTGAAAAAGACTACCTTGAAACCGAAACCGCATAAAAGGAACCGAAAACAGAGATTATGTCCGAAGAAAAGCTGAACAACGCCGACGAAAACAACGAAGAACAAGCGGCCGAACAGGCCACGCATATCCGGGAGATGTACAGCTCCTGGTTTTTGGATTATGCCTCCTACGTGATTCTGGAACGGGCCGTGCCGGCCCTGGATGACGGTCTCAAGCCCGTACAGCGCCGCATCCTGCACTCCATGAAACAGATGGACGACGGCCGATTTAACAAGGCGGCCAACATCATCGGCCATACCATGCAGTACCACCCCCACGGCGACGCGGCCATTGGCGACGCTTTGGTCAATCTGGGGCAAAAGGAGCTTTTGATCGAAACCCAGGGAAACTGGGGGGATGTGCGCACCGGGGATTCGGCCGCCGCGCCGCGCTACATCGAGGCCCGGCTTTCCAAGCTGGCCCTGGAAATCGTTTTTAACGATAAGACCACCGAATGGCAGGTCTCCTATGACGGCCGTAAAAAGGAACCGGTCAATTTGCCGGTTAAGTTCCCGCTGTTGCTGGCCCAGGGGGCGGAGGGTATCGCCGTGGGGCTGGCCACAAAAATCATGCCCCATAATTTCAACGAGCTGCTGCGGGCCTCCATCGCCATTCTTAAAAAGGAAGAGTTTACGCTCCTGCCCGATTTTCCCACGGGCGGCTCGGCCGACTTTAGCAATTACAACGACGGCCTCAAGGGCGGACGCATCCGCGTGCGGGCGCGCATCGAACAGGCCGATAAACGCACTCTGCTGATCAAGGATATCCCCTTCGGCACCACCACCACCGGTCTGATCGATTCCATCGTTAAGGCCAACGATAACGGTAAGATCAAAATCAAAAAGGTGGTGGATAACACGGCGCGCGATGTGGAAATCCGCATCGATCTACCGGCGGGCATCTCCCCCGATGTAACCATCGACGCCCTGTACGCCTTTACCGATTGCGAAACCTCCATATCGCCCAATGCCTGCGTCATCGAAAAGGACAAGCCGCGCTTTATCGGCGTATCGGAGATGCTGCGCCGCTCCACGCGCAACACGGTGGCCCTGCTCAGGCGCGAGCTGGAAATACGCCTGGGTGAGCTGAATGAAAAATGGCTCTTTTCGTCCCTGGAAAAAATCTTCATCGAGAAACGCATCTACCGCGATATCGAGGAGTGTGAAACCTGGGAAGCGGTGATCGGGGCCATCGACAAGGGGCTGGAACCCTACAAGCCGATGTTCTTCCGCGAGATCACCACCGATGACATTGTGCGCCTGACCGAAATAAAGATTAAGCGCATCTCCAAGTTCGACACTTTCAAGGCCGATGAAATCATCAGGGGGCTGGAGGCGGACATCAGGCAGACCAAATACAACCTGCGTCACCTTACCCAATATGCCATCGATTACTTTGAGGGGCTGATCAAGAAGTACGGCAAGAATTATCCGCGTAAAACGGAAATCCGTCAGTTTGACGCCATTGCCGTTAAGCGGGTGGCCGTGGCCAACCAAAAGCTCTATGTCAACCGTGAAGAGGGTTTTGTGGGTTACGGCATGAAGAAGGATGAGTTTGTCGGCGAGTGCTCCGACATCGATGATATCATCGCCTTTAAGGAAGACGGTACCTTTGTGGTCAGCCGCGTGGCCGAAAAGCATTATGTGGGTAAAAAGATCATCCATGTGGCGGTGTGGAAAAAGGGCGACGAGCGCATGGTTTACAATATGGTTTACCGCGACGGCAAGGACGGGCGTACCTTTGCCAAGCGCTTCAGTGTTACTTCCATCACCCGCGACCGGCAGTATGTGCTGACCAAAGGCACGCCGGGCAGCAAGGTGCTTTACTTTACCGCCAATCCCAACAGCGAATCGGAAGTCGTTACCGTGTTTCTGAATCCCCGCTGCAAGGCGCGCCTGAAGCAGTTTGATTTCAATTTTTCCGATCTGTTGGTAAAGGGGCGCGGCTCCCAGGGCAACACCCTTACCAAGTGGCCGGTGCGCCGGGTAACGCAAAAAGAGGCCGGCGTTTCCACCATCGGCGGACTGGATATCTGGTACGATCCCACCGTGGGCCGCCTGAACCGCGATGAGCGCGGGGAATACCTGGGTAACTTTGAAGCCGGTGACAAGATCGTTGTCTTTTATAAAAACGGCACGGTGGAGCTGACCGGCTTTGAGCTGACCAACCATTACAATTATGATAAAATCGAACGTTTGGTAAAATATGATCCGGAACAAGTGTTCAGCATGGTACACTATGACCCGCACAGTAAAAACTTTTACGCCAAACGTTTTAAGGTGGATAACGATACCATCGGCCGGGTCACCCCGCTGATCTCACAGGAAAAGGGCTGCTTTGTGGCCCTTTTCTCCACCGAAGCCGCGCCCGGAGTGGAGGTGAAGTATCTGTTCGGCCGTAAAAAGGAGCGTCGCGCGCAGGTGATGAAGCTGGACGAGGTGGTGGATGTGAAGGGCTGGAAGGCCCGCGGCAACCGTCTGCTGGCCCAGCCCGTGGTGGATGTAAAACCCGTGGTTGAAGACGGGCCGGAGATCATCATCGCCGATGATCCGCAAACCGATTTGTTTGGGGAATAAGGCTCGAAGCAGAAAGCCCATACTTTCCGCCTGCCCGCCGGTCCGGCCTAAAAAAGGGGAGATGATGATGAACTTAAATGACCTGAAGCACCTTTTCCGTCGTGATATCGATCGTTTACAAAAGGAGATCGAAGCCTACGAACAGGAGAGTCTTTTATGGCTTGTTCGGGGAGAGATCAGCAACAGTGCCGGTAATCTCTGTCTGCATCTGTGTGGCAACCTGCGTCATTATATCGGTCATGTGCTTGGCGGCAGCGGCTATGTACGCGATCGTGCGCATGAGTTCTCGGCCCGGGATATGGGTCGCCGGCAGTTGACGGCCGAAATTGATGACACCCGGCGGGCGGTTGAGGGTACTCTGGAAAAGCTGGCGGAGGAGGAACTGGATAAAACCTACCCGGAAGAGGTGCTGGGCTACGAGATGTCCACGGGCTATTTTCTTATCCATCTCTATGGACACCTGAATTATCATCTGGGGCAGATCAACTACCACCGGCGCCTTTCCGGCAAAAGCGGTCGCTGAGACCGGAGTTGCCGCCCGCCGGTTTTAAGTACCCGACTAAATAGTGCGCCACCTAAAATATGAGCCAAAGCCGCCGATACTGTTATTTCCCTTGTATGGATGAATGCACTCTGAATGGTTTGAAGGGTTAAACCGGAAGAAGAGCTCATCCTCCCCGGCCTGTATGCGGGGCAAACCTGTTGATAAGCGAAGATTCCAAACAAACGGGGCATCATTCCCATTTAAAGTGGACTTACCCTAAAGAATACATGACCGGAAAGCATATGGATTATGCAGCATTGACTAAGGATGAGCTTATAGACCGTTTGCGGCAGTTGGAGCGGCCTCCCGTATCTCCCGGGGCCTTTATACATGCTTTTCACGCCTTGCCCGTTCTGACCGTCTTCTTCGATCGGCGGGGCCTTATATCCTTTATAAGCAACCATGCCCTTCTCCGGCCCTATACGGTTTTCAAAAAACTACGGAGTGGAGGGACGGTTTTTGAGGAAAAATGCTTTGAGACCCTGGGAATAGTCGGTCGGATCCGGGCGCTCTGCGAGAAAAAAGAGGGTTTCGATCTGGAGCTCCCCCTCAAAAGCAAGGAGGCCGATGTTCTCTACTTCCGTTGTATCGGAAAGCCCTTGTCCGCGGAACTCAATGTCCTCTTCCTTGGCGATGCCACCGAGCGGGCCACCATTTCCCATGAGCGGGAAAACACCATTGCCAACTATAAAACCCTTTTTGAGATGTCCCCGTCGGGTATCATCCTGATGGATGACCGGGGGGTGGTGATCGAAGCCAACAGCGCCATGTGTCAGCTTTTGGGTTATGACTACACCGAACTGATCGGTATGCATATTGAGGATTTTGCCCATGAATCGCAAAAAGAGGTATACCGGGAGAACCTGGACAGAATCCTTGCCGGTGAAACATTAAAGCACACCATCATCGATAAAACGAAAGACGGCCGGATCAAGCATGTGCATCTTCATGAAAAGCGTTATCGGCTGGCCAACAACCGCTACGGTATCCTCAGCATCGCTCAGGACATCAGCGCCATTATCAATGCCGAAAAGACCTTGAAGGAGGAACGGGATATCATTCAAACGGTGCTGGATACCGTTCCGGGGGAAGTCTCCTGGATAAACAAAGAGCTGGTTTATCTGGGCGCCAATGAGTTTCTGGCCCGCAAACACAATATCCGCAAGGAAGAGTTTATAGGCAAAAAGGTTGGTTTTCAGCCGGGAAACGACACCTTTTACGCCTTTGTAAAAGATTTTATGACCGGTGACGATGAGCGGGTGGAGCGGGAAATCACCACTTATG
Source organism: Calditrichales bacterium (assembly GCA_015493745.1). GTDB lineage: Bacteria > Calditrichota > Calditrichia > Calditrichales > J004 > J004. The sequence continues at coordinate 5,068 of WGCN01000031.1, read as the reverse complement.
TGGAAAACAGAAACCGCTCCTATATCATCATCGCCCAGAAATATGCCGCCGGGGAATCGGCCGTGTTTATCGGTATTGATATCTCCGACCGCAAGGAGGCGGAAAAATATCTAAAGAAACAACAGCAGTTCAGCTCCAATTTAATCGAAACCGCGCCGGCCATGATTTTGCGGCTGGTGGAGCCGGATATTATCGTCGACTTTAACGAGTACGCCGAATCCACCACCGGCTATCATCGTTCGGAGGTTATCGGCAAAAGCTTTATCAATATCTTCGTGCCCGACCATCAACGGCCGCTGATCGCCCATATGATTGAGGAGATTTTCAACGGCCGTTCCAGGTATCAGGGAGAACCGACTCCCATTCTGACCAAAGAGAGGGAAACCCGGCTTATATCCTGGCAAAATGCCCTGGTGCGCGATCCCATTCAAAAACGAATTGCCCTGCTCTCCATCGGACTGGATATAACCGATAAGGTTAAAATGGAGAATGAGTTGCGCCAGGCCCTGAAAATGGAAGCCATCGGCCGGCTGGCCGGTGGTGTGGCCCATGACTTTAACAATCTGTTGACGGTGATTCAGGGCTACACGGAACTGTCCAAACTTAAAACAGAGCCCGATAACAGCATCTACGACTCGCTTACGGAAATAGAAAAAGCGGTACACCGGGCCGGTCGTATGACCTCCCAACTGTTGGCTTTCGGGCGCAAGCAGGTATTGGATCCGGTGGTTTTTGATTTATGTGTGCATATCCGGGATATAAAGAAAATACTCAAACACCTGATAACCGAAGATATCTCCTTAACTATTGACATACCGGAAACGCCCCTGCCGGTGCTTATGGATCCCAATCAGTTGGAAAGCGTGTTGATTAATCTGGTCGTCAACGCCCGTGACGCCATGCCGCGGGGAGGTATTATTGCCCTTTCGGCCAGGGAGGTTCACCTGCGAAAACCGGTTGAGGTCTATGAAGGGGTGTTGTCCGGCGGACATTATGTGCTTTTACAGATCCGGGACACCGGCATTGGTATTGGCATTGAAAACATAAAGCAGATTTTCGAACCCTTTTATACCACCAAGGAGGTGGGCAAGGGCACCGGCCTGGGGCTTTCCATGATTTACGGCATCATAAAGCAAAGCGGCGGGGAGATAAGGGTAAGCAGCCAGCCGGGAGCGGGTAGCACCTTCTCCATCTATCTGCCCTATTCCGAGAGTCCTTTAAAGCAGACCTTCCCGGTTAAGAAAATCAGACGGGAATTGCCGGGTTTTGCGGAAAGAGTCTTTCTCGTGGTTGAAGATAATAAGGCCCTGCGGGAAATGATCGCCGGTTTTCTGGAAAAAAGAGAGGCCCGCGTTTTTACGGCCCAAAACGGACTGGAAGGGCTTGAGATATTTAAAAGCCATCAGCAGGACATCGATATGATACTGAGCGACGTCATGATGCCCCGGATGAACGGCAAGGAGTTTGCGGACAGAGTACGGGAAATAAACCCCGGTCTTAAAATTTTGTTTATGTCCGGGCACAGCCAGGAGGTGATCGAAAGCAAAGCCCGCCTGCCGCAAAACATGGATATTATTCAAAAACCGTTTGACCTGTTCACCCTGGCACATAGACTCAGCGACTTTTTACACGGGTCTTCACAGAACGGAAACGGCTGAAGTGACCTGCGTCCGGGGAGTGCTTTTTTTTGGAATATATTGCCCGGCGGGTGTTTTTCCGTGGTCTGATTTTGTATATTTGTCGATAAGTCTTTACTGTTTTCAAGCTTTATGAAAGGATAAAAAAATGCGTAAGGAAAAAGATGCCCTGGGCCCGGTGATGGTGCCCGAGGATAAGTATTTCGGGGCCCAAACCCAACGAGCCTATGAAAATTTTAAGATCGGTCAGGAATTTTTTCCCCGGGAGATGATCCGCGCCCATGCCACGGTAAAAAAAGCCGCCGCCCGGGTCAACAGCGCCATCAGCGGCCTGGATAAGAAGATCGCCGAAACCATAGAAAAAGCCGCCGATGAAGTGATCGCCGGCAAGCTGGATGAACATTTTCCGCTGGTGATCTGGCAAAGCGGCAGCGCCACGCAGTTTAATATGAACGTTAACGAGGTGATCGCCAACCGGGCCATAGAGATGCTGGGCGGACAGATGGGCACCAAATCTCCGGTACATCCCAACGATCACGTCAACATGTCCCAGTCCACCAACGACACCATTCCCACCTCCATGCATATCGCCGCGGTTACGGCCATCCGGGAAAAGCTGTTGCCGGCCATCGATTATCTTAAAAAAGGGTTGGAGGCCAAGGCCGCCGAGTTTAAGGATATCGTAAAAATCGGACGCACCCACCTGCAGGACGCCACCCCGCTCACCCTGGGGCAGGAGTTCTCCGGCTATGCCGCGCAACTGGAGATGGCCTCGGAAGCCATAAGCCACAGCCTGGAGCATCTTTATGAACTGGCCATCGGCGGCACGGCCGTGGGCACCGGTCTGAACACCAAACCGGGTTATGATCAAAAAATGGTGGAAGAGATTTCGCGCATCACCGGTATCTCCTTTAAGGTCAGCCGCAATAAATTTGCCGGACTGGCGGCGCATGACGCCATTGTGGAAGCCTCCGGGGCGTTAAAGGTGCTGGGCGCGGCCCTGATGAAAATTGCCAACGATCTGCGCTGGCTGGGCAGCGGCCCGCGCAGCGGATTGGGCGAGCTCAACCTGCCGGCCAACGAACCGGGCAGCTCCATTATGCCGGGCAAGGTCAACCCCACCCAAAGTGAAATGGTGACCCAGGTGGTGTGCCAGGTGTACGGCAACGATCTGACCATTTCCATGGCCGGATCGCAGGGTAATTTTGAACTGAATGTCTTTAAACCGCTGATGGCCTTTAATATCATACAGTCCGTCAACATTCTGGCCGATGCCTGCCGCTCCTTTCAGGATAAGGCGGTGGCCGGGGTGGAAGCCAATATGAAAAATATCAACAAGAACCTGACCAACTCGCTGATGTTGGTTACGGCCCTTAACCGTCATATCGGTTACGATAAGGCGGCGGAACTGGCCCTGAAGGCCTGGCGCGAGGATAAAACCCTTAAGGAGGCCGGGCTGGAGCTGGGTTACCTGACCGAGGAAGAGTTTGAGGCCTGGGTTAAACCGCAGGAGATGATCAGCCCCCGTTAACGGGGCCGGACTATTTACAAAAAGCGGTATCCCAGGGGTACCGCTTTTTTTTAAACGGACTATTTGGCCTCTTCTGTCCAGTTGTCCCGGATGAAATCATCGTTGCCGTTGGCGGCGTCCAGCACGGTTTGCCGCGTTAGCTCCACCGCTTTTTCCAGCTTGAGAAAATTGATTTTATCCGCGTCGTCGCCTGGCTTGTGGTAGTCCGTTTGATGATAATCGGTAAAAAATACCGTGGGGATGCCTTTTTTGGCAAAGCTCCAGTGATCGCTGCGATAAAGAATGCGATCGGGATGATCCCGGCTGTCCAGGCTGTAGTTAAAAACAAAGCGGGCGCTTTTTTTGTTGGCCTCTTCCACCAGGGCGTGATAGGCGCTGCTGCTCAGCCCCGAAGCCAGCACATAAATGGAGTCGGCGCTTTCCCGGCCGATCATGTCCATATTAACCACGGCCCGGATATTATCCCGGAAGGGGGCATGCTCAATCATATATTTTGAGCCGAGGAGTCCTTTTTCCTCGCCGGTGAACCAGACAAAAATCACCGGTCGTTTGTTGCCTTTGATATGGGCCATCTGCCGGGCGGTTTCCATTACGACCACCGTGCCGCTGCCGTTGTCATCGGCGCCGTTATAAATCTGGCCGTTGCGCATACCCAAATGATCGTAATGGGCGCCGACGAGAATGTACTCACCGGCCAGGGCCGGGTCGCTGCCGGGCAACAGGGCTACAATGTTGTGACCGGTAATCTTTTCGGTTTGATCCTTGAGATTCCATTGAATACTTCTGCCGTTTAGCACGCTGCCGTCATAGTCCGGGTCTTGCAGCTTTTTATACATTTGGTCGTAGCTAAGATCACGTATATCAAACATATTCCTGGCCAGGGTGGAATCGATAAGAATTTCGGGTATTTCATGGTCCTGTTTTTGGGCCAGTCCCAGTTTGCTGCTGCCCATAAAGCGTTTCATATTCTTCCACATGTTCATGCCCCGGGGGGAAAGCAGGACAATAATACCTCCGGCCCCTTTTTCCCGGGCCAGCTTACGCTTAATGGCCGATGAACGGCTCCATTTGGTGGGACGGGCTCCGTTAAAAAAAGTGCTGTCTCCCTGCCGTTCGGGTTCTCCCAAAAGCAAAACAACGGTTTTACCTTTGATATCCAGATTCTTATAATCGTTGTATTCAAAGGTGCTGTCCTCAATACCGAAACGGACAAACACCAGAGGCTGCTCGACGCCCTGGTAGCTGCTGTCTCCGCCCCGGTAAGCATAGAAATGGCGGTTTACCGTATAATGTCCGCGGGTCTTTCCCTTGATCAGGGTGATGGAGGAGGAATCGCTAATGCCTTGCTTTTGAAAGGGAATATTGGAAAAATAGCTGCCGTTTTCCCCGTAAGGTTGCAGTCCGTACATCTCCAGCCGGGAACGGATGAACTCCGCGGCCACTTTAATGTCATGGCTGCCGGTTTCCCGACCCTTAAGCGCGTCGGAGGCCAGAAATTCCAGATTGGCTTTAAGATGAGCCATGGCCCGCTCATTTTTGTTGCCATGTTTGTAAACACCCGGTTGGCAGGAAGCCAAAATAAGCGCCAGCAGAAAAAGCATACTCCTTTGCATAAAAAACTCCTTTGTATAAGGTAAGCCCTAAAATAAAGTTAAATTTCCAAAAAGAAAAATGTGGATAGGCTTACGTTGGTTCATATAAAAAAGTTGTCCTGAAAATTATCCGATGAAGGGATTCAAACTAAAATGCCAAACATATTTTTAAAATAGGAAAAATATGCTAACTTTGAGTTTTGACTTTTGGAAACCGATGAAACGATTTGCCTCTTTTTTTGTAATCCTGGCCGCCTCCCTGTGGGGGATAGACGGCATCCTGTTGCGACCGCAATTATACACCCTGC
>WGCN01000030.1 GCA_015493745.1 Calditrichales bacterium | reverse complement strand
TTATAATTCGTTATTTTACGAACTGTGGTAATGAGCGGTAACTAAAATGGTTGAAACGATTATCTTTTTCATTATACTGGCGGCCTCTTTTTTGTTTGCCATGCTGGGTCTGGGCGGGGGCATGGTTTATGTGCCTGTTTTAAAATGGGCCGGTTTTTCCGTAAAAGAGGTTGCCATTCCCCTGGGGCTTTTATTAAACGGTCTTAATACTTTACTGGCGCTCATCCCCTATGCCCGGAAAAGGCTGGTGGATTGGCGCGGTGGGCTGGCCATGGCCGCCGCGGCGTTTATCCTTGCACCGCTTGGCGCCTGGGCGGCCCAATTTGTACCCGTGCAAACCTTGATCGTATTATTTGCCTTTACCGTGTTCGCTGCCGCGATCCGCATGGTGTTTTTTGCCCGCCAGGCGGAACCCGAAGCGATGATGAGTTTAAAAAAGCGTTCTGTAATCGGCGGTTTTGTCGGTGGTTTTGCCGGATTTATGGGCGGCATGTTGGGTTTGGGCGGGGGATTTATTATTGCCCCCATTTTAATGTGGATGGGGTATCGAACAAAGGAAGCGGCGGCCACAACGGCCTTTGTCGTCACCTTCTCCTCCTTTTCCGGCTATCTGGGTCATGTTGCCGAAGGTCATTTTGATTGGAAGCTTACCATCATTGTGGTTGGGGCTGTTATCATTGGCTCGCAGTTTGGCGGGATGTTCATGTCGGGCAAGGCCCGCGCTCAATGGATAAAGGCTGCTTATGCTTTGGTTCTGCTGTTTGTTTCCATCAAACTGTTTTGGGGCATGCTTTAAACATGGCGTATGCGCGGGCATGCTTCCGCCAGAAATATAACTATGTAATAGATAAAGTAACTACAAACAAAAAGGAAACGCAATGACTAAGATATTAATTCTCTGTACCGGCAACTCCTGCCGTAGTCAAATGGCCGAAGGCTTTTTAAAAAGCTTTTATCCTGATTTATACGTTCGTTCGGCGGGGACGAACCCTTCGGGCAATGTACACCCGAAAGCGATTAAGGTGATGAAAGAGATCGGCGTCGATATCAGCGCCGGGAAGCCGGAAAATGTAGATCAGTATTTGGGTGAAGTCTGGGATTATGTGATTACGGTATGTGACAACGCCAGGGAAACCTGTCCGGTTTTTATGGGGGAGGTGCGCCGGCAACTGCATATCGGCTTTGATGATCCCGCCGAAGCCACGGGGAGCGAGGAGGAAGTTATGGGGGAATTCCGCCGCATCCGCGATGAAATCAAAAGGGATTTTAGCGCTTTTTATAATGAAAAAATAAACCAACGGAAAGGAGAGACGCGAGATGAGGACAATTAAGATATTAGGCATGGGCTGCCCCAGTTGCGCCCAAACGGAAAAGGTTGTTCTAAAAGCATTGGAGCAATCCGGCAAAGAAGCAAAGGTTGAAAAAGTGGAAGACATTCAGGAGATCATGAAATACAACGTACTGACCACGCCGGTACTGGTTGTGGACGAAGAGATCAAAATAAAAGGCCGTGTGCCGGAAGTGCAGGAAGTAATCGAACTGATATAAAGTGAACACTAAAAAAGGAAAAAAATGCAACCAAAAAGATTAACACCCGACGAGGCTTATAACGCCCTGGAAAAAGGCGCTTTATTGGTGGATGTTCGGGGCTATGATGAGGTGGAAGCCCGGGCCTTCCTGACCGATAAGGTATGGATTATGCCTATAACGGAATTCGCGGCAAGGTGTGATGAGCTTCCGGAAAACAGGCTATTGATATTGGCTTGTACCGTGGGGATGAATTCTCTAAAAACAGCATACTATCTTATAAACAAGGGCTATGACAATGTGGCAAATTTAGAGGGCGGTATTGAAGCCTGGGAGCAGGCAGGTCTGCCTGTTTTTAAAGACCCCTCTAAAATTAAAGAAAGTGCCGGCTGTTGTTGCGGCGGCACGGTTGAGGAAGAACAAACGGATTGCTGCCCGGACGATAGCGGCAGTTGTTGTTAACAAGGGGGAGAAATGCTTTCGGATTTTGCCAACTTCATAACCTATGATCTGCTTAAGATCAGCATGAACGGCGCCCTGGACGATGCCGTGCGGTTTTTTATATACGATACAACCAAGATTTTGCTGTTGCTGGCAATTATCATTTTTTTGATGGGCATCATCAATGCCTATTTTCCGGTGGACAGGCTGCGCATCTTTTTGACCAACAATAAAATGTATGGATTGGAGTATTTGCTGGCTTCCGGCTTTGGGGCCATTACGCCGTTTTGTTCCTGTTCGTCGGTGCCGCTGTTTATCGGCTTTGTAAAAGGCGGTATCCCTTTGGGGGTAACCTTTGCCTATCTGATTACATCGCCCCTGGTCAACGAGGTGGCCATCGCTCTTTTTTTCGGTCTGTTCGGCCTGAAGATCACCCTTATCTATGTAAGCAGCGGCATTCTTCTGGGCATGGTGGCCGGTTTTATTCTGGGGAAACTGAATCTGGAGAACTGGCTGACAGACTGGGTGCGCCAAATGCAACAAAACGCTATACGCGAGGAAGAGGTTTTCGAGGCGGAAAAGCTATCCTTTACAAAACGATTGCCCGTAATCACCAGAGACGCGCTGGACATTATCAAGGGGGTTTTACCGTATGTGATTATCGGGATCGCCATTGGGGCCGTGATGCACGGCTATGTGCCGGAAGGTTTTTTTGAAAAGTACCTGAGCGCCGATAATATCTGGGCCGTGCCCGCCTCCGTCATCCTTGCCGTGCCCCTGTATTCCAGCGCGTCGGGCATCATTCCCGTTATTCAGGTGCTGGTGGCCAAGGGCATTCCGCTGGGTACGGCCATTGCCTTTATGATGGCCGTTGTCGGTCTCTCCTTTCCGGAAGCGATGCTGCTAAAAAAGGTGATGAGCATGAAGATGATATTGACCTTTTTTGGCGTGGTGGCCCTGTGTATCATTTTTTCAGGCTATCTGTTTAACATAATTTTGGTGTGACCGTTGTGGCTATGGGCGCGGCGTGCCCAGTAAACGGCCCACGGGAAAAAGATAAGCGTTTTTTACGGGATTGTTTTATATTTTTCGGCTGAAGGTTACATGCCTAAGGGCAAAAGAAAGGGGCGCCATGGAATTTTCCGAATATCTGAAAACTTTTGATTACAGGGCCCGCCGGGAGATGAAAATCAATATCGCCACCCTTCTCGATCTTTTTAAAAGGGGTGAAGCGCAGATAATCGATATTCGCTTTGCCGAAGAGGTGAAGGCCTGGGGATTTGGTTTTATGAAAAACATCCCCTTAAACGAATTACCGGAGCGTCTTGATGAAATTGACGGGGACAAATGGATTGTAACGGTTTGTCCCCATTACGACCGCGCCGCAATAGCGCGACACTATCTGACGCTAAAGGGTTATAGAAGTAAATATCTGGTTGAGGGACTCCTGGGGCTGGCGGACTATCTGCGGGGTGACCGGGCCCGGGATTTTATCACGGCTATCGATACCGGGGACGGGGCTTCCGCTTAGGGGATCCGTTCTCGCCCTAAAATCTGCCTTGTTATATCACACAACGGAGCAAAGCTATGAATTGGAAGACACATTTTGAAGAGGCCAAAGCGGCATCGGCGCAAACGCATAAACCGATCCTGCTTCAGTTTGAAATGGATAATTGCGGCGGCTGTAAAAAGTTGTACGCGGAAACCTATAGCGATGGAAAGGTGCGTGCGGAAATGGAAAAGTGGTTCGTACTGCTTAAGCTGGATCTGATCCGTGACCGTGACATCCGCAGGCTGCTTTCCGCGTATTGGACGCCATCCTTCTATTTTTTGGATCATCAGGGAAAGCCCTACTTTAATTTTAACGGTTATGTACCCGCGATGGAATTACGCGTCCTTTTGCGGCTTGGCTTTGCCGAAACCCAAATCCCGGTGGGGAAATATGCGCGGGCCATGGAAGTGTTGGATGATGATAGTGACGCCTTGCAAGGAAGTGCGCTGTTCCCCCGGCTGCTGCTGCAAAAAGGCATAGCGGCCTATATCAGGTCGAAAGACAGGGACGCCTTTATGAAAACCATGGCGGCCATCAGGGAGACCTATCCCGACAGTCTGGAAGCCAGGATGTACTTTTGGGACTAAACGCTATTTCGCGCGGGGATTGGCTTCTCCACCGCTATCCCCGCTATTTTTTATGGCATGCCGGTGTAATAAGAATGTAACGTTTTAAGTAATACTACGGAGAAAGATTCATGCAAAAGCTAACAAAGCGCCTGTCGTTTTTAGACCGCTATCTGACCTTATGGATATTCGTGACCATGTTGACCGGCGTGGCCTCGGGGTATTTCTATCCCGGCATCGTTGACTTCTGGGGACTGTTTCAGGTGGGAACCACCAACATCCCCATCGCCGTTGGTTTGATTTTAATGATGTACCCGCCGTTGGCCAAGGTGCGTTATGAGGAACTGGGTGAGGTGTTTAAAAACTGGAAGGTGCTCACGCTTTCTCTGGTGCAAAACTGGATTATCGGGCCGGTTTTGATGTTTGCCCTGGCCATTGTTTTTTTACAGGATTATCCCTCCTATATGTATGGTCTGATCATGATAGGGCTGGCGCGCTGCATTGCCATGGTGATCGTCTGGAATGAACTGGCCCGGGGCGACAGTGAGTATGCCGCCGGTCTGGTGGCTTTTAATTCCATCTTCCAGGTTTTGTTCTTTTCTGTGTACGCCTATGTTTTTATCACCATTTTACCTACCTGGTTCGGTCTGGAGGGCACGGCCGTTGCCGTAACCATCGGGCAGATAGCGGAAAGCGTGCTGATCTATCTGGGCATACCCTTTGCCGCCGGGTTTATTACCCGTTTTGTGTTAGTCCGCTCAAAGGGCAAGGAGTGGTACCACAATAAATTTATCCCGAAGATAAGCCCCATAACGCTGGTGGCCCTGCTTTTTACCATACTGGTGATGTTTTCGCTAAAAGGTGAATTTATCGTTCAGCTTCCGCTCGATGTTGTCCGCATTGCCATACCGCTGTTTATCTATTTTGTGATCATGTTTCTGGTCTCTTTTTTTATGGGGCGCAAGGTGGGGGCGGACTATTCCAAAACAGCCACGCTCTCCTTTACGGCGGCCAGCAACAACTTTGAACTGGCCATAGCCGTGGCCGTGGCCGTTTTCGGCATCAACTCCGGTGAGGCCTTTGCCGCGGTGATCGGTCCGTTGGTAGAGGTGCCCGTCTTAATCGCCCTGGTCAATGTGGCCCTGTGGTTCCAAAAAAAATACTTTAGCGCCGGGGTGGAGCGGGGCGCTGTCGAGGCGCCGGATGTGTGCCCGTGATTTTTAAACACCGTAATCCAGGCAGAAGCGGTATCCCCCCGGCAAAATAATTGAGAACCTTCGGCTATCGCAGTAGCATCATCTTGCGGCTGTAAACCCTTTGCGGGGTACTAAGACGATAAAAATAGATACCGCTGGAGAGACCGCGGGCGCTAAAGCGTACCGAATGGGTTCCCGCCTCACGCACACCCCTGTCCAGGGTGCGGATCAGACGGCCGTGCATATCATAGACATCCATACGGATGGCGGTGCGTTGATCCAGGCGGTAGGAGATTACCGTGGAAGGATTGAAGGGATTGGGATAATTAGCCATCAGATGTATGCCCTCCGGCACCAGGGAGGTGGTGCTGATTCTCAAGGTGGCCAAAACATTCTTTTGGCCCGAATAATCGGCCTGTATCAGTCGATAGCTGTAGTTGCTGTTGGCTTCAATATCGCTGTCGGTAAAGCTGTAATCATTTACACGGTTGCTGTTGCCCACACCGCGCAGTTCCGGAAAATCCCGGTAATGGGCTATCCGACGGTATTCCGCTTCGTCCCGGCTGCGTTCGATGATGAAACCGGCATTTTCAAGCTCGGAAGCCGTTTGCCAGTCCAGAGTGATACCGGCACCCTGTTGCCGGCCCTTAAATGTCAGAAGGGTTACCGGCAGGGCCTGGTCAATTTGGGCGTTATTGTTGGGTTGCCCCACGGTTTGAGGGGTCGGGGTATTCCAGACAAAGGAGCGGTAAGTATCTCCCTGGCCGGAGAGTTGCAGGGAAAGTCCGTCGGCGTCCGTGCCGTCCTCGGCCACGCCGATGTCGATGCTGCTCATACCGGCCGCCGGTCCGTCCGCGGCTGTAAAACTGCCTTCATAGCTTAAAAACTGAATAACATTGCCCTTATATACTAAAGCCATTCCGGTAAGGCCGTCGGGCAAACCGGGGATATTCTTGGATAAAAGGCGAAAACCATCCTGGGTGGCCCCCTGGGTAAAAGTGCTGCCGTCATGGTCGGCGCTTTGCAGACCGGTGGCGCCGTCATAAAGTATCAGGTGCAGGTTGGCAAAATCGCTAAAGCTTTGGGGAACAATCAGTTCGATAAATTCATTGGCATCGGTGCCGGCGTCATCATAGTGCAGTTCATTAATCCAAAAACGGGGATCGGTGATGGGCTTTTTCATCAACCAGTCCACCACCGACCACAAAAACGGCCAGTCCGAGCCGTTGTCGGCATAGGAGTCGGCAAAGTCATTGCCATCCCGTTGGCTGTCCTCTTCCGTTTCGGGATGAGGACCGGAAAAAAAGACCCGTCCGTTGCCGTAGGTGAAGTTGATAATGGCCGGCAGATCATACCAGGCGTCCCAGGTAGCCAGGGTGTCCATATTCTGTCCCGGCTTAGGCTCATAGACCGGCCCGCCGTAGTAAAGAATGGTCTCACGGCCACCGCTGTAAACATTGATGGGGTTGTTCATATTCATGGTCACATCGGTCATCACATAGTCGGGCCAGGGAGCAATGGTATCGATGGCGCCGCGGGCAAAACCGTTGAACAACTCCAACTGATAGTCATAGATGCCGCCTTCCCACTCAATGGAATCGGCCGCGAAATAGGAACCGGCACACATACCCATGTAAAAACCGCCACCGCTCACCAGATCACGTATGTTCTGCAAACCGGTGGAATCTATGGCCAGCTTGTAGTAATAGGCATCGCCGCCGGGCATGAAAATACCCTGGTAATAATCTTTTAGCACAACACTGTTCACATCCAGTGGAGTAACCTGCTCATGGGTGATGCCCTTCCAGTCGCAAAATTTTTCAAAGGACTGAATACCTTCGGCCCAGGCGCCGGGACCGTTGTATATGGCAATTTGCGCGCCGGTGACGGCCCATGTCTTTGTTATAAATATGAAAATCATTAAAAATAAAAATCGTTTCATTGGCTTTCCCGTGATGCGAGTTCTGTCTTTCGAGTTAGAATTTCTAATTATAATTAATATTTGTGAAAGAATCTAATCTTATTATCACAAAAAGTGTGTTGAAAAGGGGAGTTTTCATTATTTTGGGAAATATGATTTGCTTTTGGCGGAAACAAAATAGTTCCCGTTATGCTCCCCGCCGAATGCTCTGGAAAATAGAACGCCTCTTCGACTGCGTATAATCCCGGGGAGTTTTTAGCCTATGTTTAAAGCACATAAAATCATGATTGGATAGGTTCTTAAGATTGTATTTTCTGTTTGCTTTTATAACGATAATTAGATATATAGTTTTTATAAATTGTTTCAGGGTTGAGATTCTCAAAAAGTGTAATCTGTAATCTTAAGGATATTGACAATTTATATAGATCGAGTTTTTATATATAGCTGTGAAATATATACGGATAGGCCATGAAAAAATATTTTTTAATTTTATTATTTATGACTGAACTCATAAATAGTCAGACTTGGCAGCGATTTGTAAATTGGAATGAAAGTAGCTGTATTGTTCAGGGAAATGATTCAATTATTTGGGTAGGATCAAAGGTCGGGTTGATAAAGTGGAATGTAAACAACATGTCGTATAAAACCTATGATAATGGAAATGGTTTACCTTCAACGGCAATAAACGATATGATAGTTGATTCTGAAGGAAGCCTCTGGATGGCAACCGATAATGGAATTGTAAAATATGATGGATATTCCTTTGACCTTTATAATTACAAAAATACCAGTATATTGCCAAAGGCAAGGTTTTATAGGATTGTCGCAGATTCCAATAATAACATTTATGCTGGAACAACAAGCTATATACATGACGATAAATATAATTATGGAAGTATAATTTCCTATTATGATGGAAATTGGAAAGTATTTCATGGTGCTGATAATAATTTTGACTGGCACGTAACAGATATGGTGGTTTATAATGGTAGATTAATTATTGCACTCCCTTTTCAAAATCCTGCCTGGACAACACGTTTTTTTACATTCGAACATAATGAATTAACAATGATTCCTGATCTTGAAATACCAATTTTTGGCATGAACTTTACGATTGATTATCAAGATAGCCTTTGGTTGGCTTCCGGTCGTTTTTTATTTAAGTACAGAGATAACTCCTGGAGTGAGATAGTTAATGGCGACAGAGAAAAAGTTGGATCTATATGGAATATGGCATGGGCTGATAACAAGGATGGTTTATGGATGGCAGGAACCAGGGAAGGCCTCTATTACTTTGATATTGAAGATAATATTAAGGGAAAAAAATATACTTCTAATTTGCCGGCCGGGATGAAAAAAATTAAAAGCTATAATTATATTATTAGAAGTCATATCAATATCAATGATGACGATTATTTTGTTTCTCAGAATGGTCTGATCAGATATAAAAACAACAAATTTTCTTATTACCAAATTCCTAAAACAGTTGGGCAAAATAATATTTCCGGATTAGGAGTATCACCTCAAAATGAGATACTTATATCTGGATCGTCCTCTACTCAAAAATTTGACGGCGATAACTGGGTTAGCATTGGCGATAGACATACGGGACAAAGATCTGGTAATAAAGACTTCCGATATGCGCCGAATGGCCAGCTATATACTAATTACAATCAGCTATATCCGCAAAAAGACTCTTATTCCGGATATGTAAGCGGGTTGGACTTTGATGGTCTGGGCAACCTATGGATAACAACACCAGTAACAAAATATCAATGGCCAAGTCTATTACCGGTAAAATATTCAATTGAAGACATGGGCCTTTTTATTCGTGAAAACCAAAGATATCCACAGTTTCGGGATGTTGCAGTGGATAAATACAATCATGTATGGTTTGTTGGCTGGAATGCAGATATTACTATGTACGATGGTACAAGATGGCATTCGTTCAACTCCGAAGATGTAGGAGTCTATTGGTTAAATTTGGATTATGCCTATACAGATTCCCGAGGAAGAAAATGGTTCGCAGACAATACGACTTCTCCAAATTGGGGATTGATAATGTATGATAATAAAAAATGGTCTGTTTTGAATTTCCCGGATTTATATCGCGGACAATATATTTATCAAATAGATGAAGATCACTTTGGCAATTTATGGTTTGCAAGTGAAAGCGGGCTGTTAAAGTATGATAATAAGAACTGGTACATCTACAATAGCAGCAATTCAAATGTGGATTTTACTTCTGTATATGCTGTTACGGTAGATCAACGAGGGAATGTATGGGTTGGTACCAAAAAAGGGGTATATGTATATAATCAATATGGAATTGATTTAAATTCTGATATTAAGATTTCTCCGGTTACTTCATTTGATCTATTTAAAAGAACAGATAAAGTTACGGTGCATTTTTCTATTGCCGAAAAATTACCAAATTTAAAAAGAGTGGAACTTCAAAGAGGGTATACCTTACATAAGTTTTGGACTACTTCCTCCATGGATTATACACTTTCAGATATAGACTCTTTAGTTGATAGCTCCCTTGCCATCGGATCATTCTTATATCGTATAAAGGCAGTTGATAGTTATGGCCGAGCTTACTATTCAAACCCAAAAAGAATTTTTGGCGATACTGTCAGTGTAAAATTCATTGAATTTATATCAAAAAAAGAAGAGCAATCGTTGTATTTATATTGGAAAACATCAAATGAAAGATATATAGAGTACTTTGAAATCCAATCGGTAGATATGGAATTAAACAAAAAGACTTTAATCGCAAAAGTTAAAGCCGATAACAGTACTGAAGTTGATCAATATAGTCTGTTAGTTG
Organism: Calditrichales bacterium; assembly: GCA_015493745.1. Classification (GTDB taxonomy): domain Bacteria; phylum Calditrichota; class Calditrichia; order Calditrichales; family J004; genus J004. Next base: position 4,840 of record WGCN01000030.1, on the reverse strand, counting down.
AGGCTCTTGTACAAAATGCCCCTGAAAAAGAATATTTATTATTTGCCGTTTTTTCAGATTCTACGATTTCTGATACTTTAAGATTGAAAGCTTCTTCTTCCTTACCTGAAAAATTTATAGTCTCAAAAAATTATCCGAACCCTTTTAACTCAACAACAAAAATAGATTTATCCTTACCTAATAACTCAAAAGTTAAAATAGAAGTATTTAACATATTGGGCCAAAAAGTGAAAACCGTTTTAAATAAAGAATATGCTGCTGGTATTTATTCCATTCCGATAGAAATAGATAAACTCTCATCGGGAATGTATATTTATGTGGTGACCGCGGGTGAACAATATAAAAGCGGAAAAATGGTCTATATCAGATAATGGCCTTGCTAACACTCGGTATTTAAAGTATATCTTTGGCCTGTTTTATAATTTGTTCACATAACAAAGGTACATATACCATATCCGGAACCTTCCTTGCTGTATAATCCCAAAGGTCGTATTTTTGCATTCCACCATACCACGAGGATTATAATGTCAGAAAAATTGTTTTTGGTCGATGGTTCCGCTTTGTATTACCGCAGCTATTTTGCCTTTATCCGCAATCCGCTGATAAACTCCAGGGGCGAGAACACCTCGGCCACCTTCGGCTTTTTAAACACCATGGTGCGCCTGATCACCGAGGAACAGCCCCATTATATCGCCGTGGTCTTCGATACCGGCGAGCCCACCTTTCGTCACAAGGTTTATCCGGAATATAAGGCCACGCGCGAACGCATGCCCGAGGAAATGCGCGCCCAGTATCCCCGGCTGGTGGATACCATGAAAAAACTCAATTTTGTTTTGCTGGAAAAGGATGGCTATGAGGCCGACGACATTATCGGTACCCTGGCTAAAAAATTCGGTTCCTCCGGGATGGATGTATACATCATGTCCGGAGATAAGGATATGGCCCAACTGGTGGATGATCATATTTTCCTTTATGCCATCGGCAAGGGCAACCAGGGTGCCGAAATCATCGGGAAAGAGGGCGTTTATAAAAAGTTCGGCGTGCATCCGCATCAAATCGTGGACTGGCTGGCCCTGATGGGCGACAGCTCGGATAACATCCCCGGCGTGCCCAAGGTAGGGCCTAAAACGGCAACAAGCCTGCTGGCCGAATACGACTCGCTGGAGAACCTGTACCGCCATATCGACGAGCTGAAAAAAAGCAAGGTCAAGGAAAACCTGATTGTCCATAGGGACAAGGCATTTCTTTCCTATGAACTGGCCACCATCAAAACCGATGTGCCCATGGAGGTGGGGCTGGATGATTTAAAACTGAGGCTCTGGGACCCCCGTGTGGCCGTAACGGTAACCCGGGAGCTCGAGTTCAACCGTCTGGCCGAACGTATGAGCCGCCTGACGCAGGATGAGGCTCCACTGCCGGAACTGGAAAAACATGACGGGAACACGGTGAATTACCGTTTGCTCAACAGCTATGAGCAGATCGAGGCTTATGCCGCGGAACTGGCCGGGCAAAAAAGTTTTGTCTTCGATCTGGAAACGGACAGCCTGGACCCGCTGCGGGCGCGTATTGCCGGCATCGCCATCAGCTACCGGGAAAGGGAGGCGGTCTATATCGCGGTTAACCATCTGGACTGCCACCTGGAAAGCGCCCGGGTCCTTGATATCCTGCGCCCGGTTTTTGAAAACAGCACCATCCTCAAATATGGGCAGAACCTGAAGTATGATACAGCCATCCTGCTGCGGCACGGCCTGCATACCGCCGGCGTTCATTTTGACAGCATGATCGCCTCTTATGTGCTCGACCCCTCCAACCGTCAACACAACCTGGACAGCCTGGCCGAAAAATATCTGGATTATGAGATGATCCCTATCGAGACGTTGATCGGCAAGGGGAAAAAACAACGGTCGATGACCGAACTGGCCGCCGCCGAGGTGTTGCCCTATGCCGCCGAGGATGCCGATATTACGCTGCGGGTGTGCCGCATTCTGGAGGAAAAAGTACATGACAGCGGTCTGGATGATCTGATGTACAAGCTGGAGATGCCGCTGATGCACGTGTTGCGCACGGCCGAACTCAACGGCATAAAAATAGATTTACCCGTGCTGCGGGAGTTATCCGAACGGCTGGCCGCCCAATTGGAACACCTGGTAGAGGAGATTTATGAACAGGCCGGACGCGAGTTCAATATCAGTTCACCACAGCAGCTGGGGGTGATTCTGTTTGATGAACTGCATATCCACGAAGAGCTGGGCATGCGCCGGCCCAAAAAGACCAAAACAGGGCAGTACTCCACCTCGGAACAGACCCTGGAGCGCTATGCCGGTCATCCGGTGATTGCCAAAATCCTCTCCTATCGTAAGCTGACAAAACTTAAGAATACCTATATCGATTCCCTGCCCGCGCTGGTCAATCCCGTAACCGGCAAAATACACACCTCCTTTAACCAGACGGTGGCCGCCACCGGCCGGCTTTCGTCCACCAATCCCAATTTGCAAAACATCCCCATCCGCACGGATCTGGGACGCGAAATCCGCAGCGCTTTCATTCCCGGTCGCGAGGACTATCTGCTGCTCAGCTGCGACTATTCCCAGGTGGAACTGCGCATCATGGCCCATTTAAGCGATGATCCCACCCTGATTGAAGGCTTTATGCAGGATGATGACATCCATGCCATCACCGCCGCGCAAATTTTTGATATCGACCGCGCCGAGGTAACCCCCGATCACCGGCGCAAGGCCAAGGAGATCAATTTCGGCATCATGTACGGCATGAATAAATGGGGACTGGCCAATCGTCTGCATATCCCGGCGGAGGAGGCGGAAAGCTTTATCGCCCACTATTTTGCCCGCTATCCCAATATCCAGCTTTATATGCGCCGCACCATCGAACAGGCCAAACGGGACGGCTATGTGGAAACCATGCTCAAACGGCGCCGTTACCTGCCGGAGATCAACAGCAGCAATCGGAATATCCGCGAATTTGCCGAACGCATGGCCATCAATACCCCCATTCAGGGATCGGCGGCCGATCTGATCAAAAAGGCCATGATTGATGTGCAGGCTTTTATTGAAAAGGAAGAGTGGCCCGCCGCCATGCTGTTACAGGTACACGATGAATTGGTATTCGAGGTGGAAGCTTCACACGTGGAGCCCTTTTCCGAAAAGGTTAAAGAGATTATGTGCGCGGCCATTCCCCTTAAGGTGCCGCTAAAGGTGGATAGCGGCGCCGGTAAAAACTGGCTGGAAGCGCACGAGTAAACCCGGCCTGCCCGGGGCGGGATGATAGCTTTATAAATAGAGAGATGTTGTAACCGGATGTACTACCGGGGAATATCCCCTGAAAGAGGAATATTATATGGATGGATCAAAAACATTTTTACGGAGCCCTTTTCTGTTTTTGCTTACGGCCATGGCTTTTATGCTGCCCGGCGGCCCCGGCCTGGCCCAGCAAAGTCCTTCTCTGGAGGAGCTGCTTCATCAGCCCTATGCGGACTGTGAAACCATCGCCGGTAATGCCCACCGGCTGATATCCGATTTTTATTTTGACGATATCGACAGCATGGATATCATTCTCAACCTGTGGGAAGAGGAGTGCGGCGCGGTGGAACCGGTGCTGCGTCTGCGCATCCTGCTGGACATTCTGGAGAACAGCTATGCCGACTCCAATTATATGTTCTACATGGAAAACTATATCAGCAAATATGAAAACCGCATCGAAGCCGCTTCCGGCGAACTCTATTTTGATGATTATGAGCGTTACAAGGTATACTTTAACTACGTCCCCCTGCGCAGCCGTTTTGACCAACTGACCCGCCGGTTGGCGCTCGACTTGTTGCCGGATCAGAAAAAGGGCGGCAGCGCCTATCTGTTTGCGCTCCTTTTTAGTGACAATGCCGAGGGGTTTGAGCGGGAACTGGAATTGCCTTTGTACGACGGCAACCCCATCAAAAAGATACGGGAGAAAAAAAGGCTTAAGCGTTATCCCTGGGAGATAGACCTGACCCTTTATGCCGGCATGTGGTCGCCCGTGGGCGCTATGACGCAAAACTTTAACCGGAATTGGAATCTGGGCCTGTTGCTGGGTTCCTATATGAATGACCGTACCCGGCTGGATTACGGTGTGATGCTCCATTATGCCGGAGACGGCAAGCCCTTTGAGATGTTTGTTGACGGCGCAACCAAAGAGGCCAATCCCACCGTGGGGCTGACCATCGGCCTGTGGCTCACGCGGGAATTCCAATACACTAAAGACCTGGCCGTGGACGCCGTGGCCGGCGTCGGTTTCGGCGTGTTGGAAACCGATCTGGAAAGGGCCAATCCGGGCCCCGAGGAAAGCAAAACCTATTCGGTGAATACCGCCGATTTCTCCCTGGGTGTCAACATTCGTAAAAGGGTCGCCAAAAACGGCAGTCTCGGTCTTAACCTGAGCTGGCACCTGACCCCCTATAAATGGGACGACACGCTGGTAACGGATATTGGGAATAATTTTGTACGATTTAATGTTTTCTATCGTTTTGACAGGGTTTGGTAAGATGAAGACATCCGCGATGGAAAAGCTGAAGTATCCCATAGGGGATTTTGTAACGCCCCGGGAAACGGGCATGAAACAAATAGAGGGCTGGATAGGGGAGATAGAAGCCTTTCCGGCTGATCTTTCCGCCGTAACAGGGGAGTTGGACCGCGAACGTTTAAACTGGATTTACCGCCCCGGGGGATGGACGGTAAAACAGGTGGTGCATCATTGCGCCGACAGCCATATGAACAGCTATATCCGTTTTAAGCTGGCCCTAACCGAGGAGAGCCCGCAAATCCGTCCCTATTTTGAAGACCGCTGGGCTCTT
>WGCN01000029.1 GCA_015493745.1 Calditrichales bacterium | reverse complement strand
AGATGTGTATAAGAGACAGAAATATTGTATATGGTTTAATAACTGCCGCCATATTAGTGTTTTCAAAATATATTTATCGCAGTCTTAAAAGTTTGATTATCAAAGAAAAACCAAAAGTATTAATTCATTATGTATGTAAATGGCGTTCAACCTATGGTACTAATCCTAGAAATTATAAATTTGTTACTAATTTGACTATTCAAAATATTGATGTGTTTCCAATATATGACATAGAAGTATTTCTAATTGACAATGATGAAAAGACCAAAATAAAATCAGTAGAATTTTTAGATAAAAGTGCTAAAATTGAAGAAAATAATGAAATTATCATCCAATATGGTGATACAGGTAATCTTAAAGATGAAGCAAAACAACAATTACCAAGTTCTATCAAAAGTCCTACATTTTTAGTTTTTTATAAAAATAAAAAAGGTAAAAAATATAAAATTCAACAGAGTTATATTTAAAATTGGCACATAACACAGGCATTAAAGGGAATTTAAACGCGTCTGGTTCCTTCGGATTATTGAAAATTTTCGAGCGTTTAAATCCCCTTATATCCAAACCGTTATGCATTCAATGAACCAGAGGAAGGAAATTGTACAACTTATTAGTAAAAGCTAATGGCTGGGGCGACTCAAGAGATGAGATGGATTCTTCCAGGATATTCGAATACACCGAAGATTATTTGGAAAGACGTTTCAAAACGAACGATACAATAGATATTAATAGCCTTGCTAAACTGCCATGCCTATTTATACAAGAGACATGGCATGACGGATCACAGCAAAATGCTAGAGTTGGATATATCGTAAATGCTTTTAAATCCAAAGGCGCCATCAAGATTGAGTATGCCTTTGATAATTCAATACCCCCTTTAGCAAATGAACATCTAAAAGAAGTTGCTGGAGAGTATGGTATTGCAGACTTTGAGTTTTCAAGAACTCACTGGGCTGTAAAGGATATTGATTTATATAAGGTATTGCTTCGATATCTAAAACCGAGAAGACAACTGCCGAAGGTATTTGAAATTTCAGACGTGGAACGTATTGAACCATCGCTCATATCAGTAATGATGCCATTTGCTATGGCATTTGATGCTGTATATGAAAAGTTGAAGGCCATAACTTCAGACTTAGGTCTCCATTGTCGTAGGGCGGACGATATATGGGAGAACCCTGCAATTATTCAAGATGTTGTATCACTGATTGACCACTCAAGAGTTATAATTTGTGACTGTACAGGCAGGAACCCAAATGTTTTTTACGAGATAGGCATAGCACATACTCTAGGTAGAGAAACAATTTTGCTAACACAAAACGAACACGATATACCATTTGATTTGAGACATCTTAGATATATTAAATACTTAAATAATAATGAAGGTCTAGAAGCGCTTGGAGAGACAGTCGCTTCGAGACTAAGGACGTTACTTAATGAATAACAAGGCGCTGTACTCAGACGGCAATTCCGCTTCACTTCATTGCCGCCGCTGAGCTTGATCGTTAGCCACATTTAGAACAAATATGAGGAATTTACTTTTATGAAAAATATCAGATTAGTTATTTTACTAATTCCGGTGTTAGTTTATGGTTGTAAAACGAACACCAACACACTAATAGTTTCAATGACGAAATCTAAAGGCTATGGCCTCTTTATCAGGCATCAAGGAATTCTTCCGGATTTAGCAATTATGGGAGAAGATACAACAGGAATCATTTATCCGAAAAAGTATAAGACTCTCAGCCTAAGAAGTTTTCACGTTCAAAAGGCTCAATATTTATTTTATAAATATAAAGATGGGAAATATCCTAAATCTCGTTTCTTAGATTATTGTAGTATTAATAATATTGATACAACACGTCTTTCAGGGAGCTATGTCGATGAGGCTATTCTTCTTGGTATAGACAGGACTAAGGATAGTTCGATTGTTGTTTTTATTGATACGGATAATGATGAAGATTTATCAGATGAGAGTCTTTTAATCTATAAAAAATTTGATTCTCCTGAACAAGAAGTCAAAGCGATGGATTCCCTGCCTATAACGAAAGTGAAAATTGAATATTATGATGGAACGAAAATTATTGAGAGAAAAATTGACCTGCTGATAAATCCTTATAAAGGCCATTTAATACTAAGTGGTTTGCTCGAAGAAGCTCCATATCTTGCTGTTTCTATACCAGGGTATTTTTCAGGAACGGTAGAAATAAAAGACAAAAAATATCCTATTGCAGTTATAAATGATAATTTATCTCTAACTTATAATCGAAAAAATACAAGAATCCTGTTAAGTTTAAAACCGAATGAACTGCTTCAAAAAACGGAATCAGACGCTTCCGTCTATGAAATTGGTGATATTGTGAATATTAATGGCGTTGATATTAAGTTTAAATCTATTACATCTAATGGAGATAAACTTACAATTCAGATTCTTGGAGAAAACAGGGATAATATAGGTTTAAATATTTCACATATGGCTCCTAATTTTGTTTGGAAAGATTTAAGTAATAATGATTTTGATTTATTTTCATTGAGAGGTAAATACGTATTATTAGACTTTTGGGGAACCTGGTGTGTACCCTGCATTGAAGAAATACCCAATTTAAAAAAGGCTTATAAAAAGTTCAAAGGTTCTGATTTCGAAATAGTAAGCATAGCAATTGATCGTAACTTTCAGAATGTTAAGGGATACGTAGAAAAAAACGAAATGCCCTGGATTCATTTATTTCAAACTTTAAGTGATACATCAAAGGGAGCCCCAGGACAGGTGTTTAAAGTTAAACGTTTTCCAACGACCATATTAATCGATCCAAATGGAAAAATCATAGCTAAAGATTTGCGCGGTGAAGAATTAATTAAAATATTGGGAAAATATCTAAATTAATTTCGTTTGTGGCTAACAAATCGCATAACACGGTATTTGCCACGCAGGCGATGAATGCGTCCGGTTAAACTCAATCAACTTTTCAGAAACTTCTTATTCTTAAAACGTTAATGTCTCGCCGCTTAAAAGCGTATTAATTATCCTGTCGATATATTTATACGTGGTGAGCCCGCCTCCCTGAATATAGTAGGAAATTATCCCCTCCCCGTTACATACTATGGTTGTTGGTACAACCTCTATGTCTAACTGTCTTTTATATTTTTTTTTGATCAGCCTTTGTTTAAAGTCAAACCGGTGTTCCTGCAGAAAGTCTTTCAACTTCTCTCTGTCGGTGGAATAATTTGTCAAGGCAATAAATCGAACCCTGTCGTTCTCCCTATATTTTTCAACCAGCTTGTTTAAGCCCGGCATTTCAATAATACAGGGCCCACAGTGGATATTCCAAACATTCAGAACCAGGATTTCACCGGGTTGATGAGTGATGATCTCCCTTTTCCCTTCCAAATCATAGCTTACAATTTCAGGTAATTTGGATACACCGCTGATTATTTCATATTTTTTTTCATTTTCAACATCACCGCAACCGTAAAGAATAAAAACTAAAAGGAGTATTAAGTACGTTTGCCTCATGACAATACACTTTCACTGTTTATGATCCCATGGCTCAAAACATATCCCGTAGAATGGTGCCGTGAGCTAATAACATATATATTATTATACGTCAGCATTTAATGCAAAAATTTATTACGGAAAAACTTCCAGACTTCCCAAACCATTTCGATATCGTGATTTTGCTTGCCGTAATATTTTTCAAATAACCATGAATAGGGTTGTAAAATACTTGGCGCGGAATGCCCACCGCCAATCACTTTGTATAAAACAACCTCCGTGTTTTCCAGACCATTGGAATAGATAAAACGTGTTACCGTACTCTCATCTCTTTTATTGATATCCGGAAAATTATAGACCTCCGGAATGGTATCGGTTTGGTTAAGCAGGGTCCAGATACGTACCGACTCCCCGGTTGAATGGACCGTACCATAATCAGGATTTGGCGGATCCGAAATGGTTCCGCCGTTGTATGGCAAGTGTGTATCCGCCGTGCCATTCATGAATAAAACGGAAATGGGGTTTTCTGCCCGGCCGCATTCCGAGCTATCGGGCATGGCGGCCGCGGTTGCGGCAACGGCGGCGATTTTATCCGACAGTTCCACAGCCAGCCTTAGCGCCATAAGCCCGCCGTTTGAGGTGCCGGAAGCATAGATTCTTTCCGGGTCGACTTTGTACTTCGCTGAAACCGTATCGATTAAAACGGAGATAAACCGCACATCATCCGCGGTTGAGCTGACAATGGAGTTGGCCCGGCAGTCATTCCAGGTGGGCTTATCATAGGCCCCGTTTAGCCCCTCGGGATAAACAACGATGAATTTTTCTATATCCGCAAGACTCATCCATAGTTTATATGGCGTTTTATAGCCGCTTTCCCCGGTCATATCCTCGATATAAACACCTCCGCCATGCAGCTCAAATATTAGCGGAGCAGCATCGCCCAGCCCCTGTGGCACATATATGGCGTATCTTCGTGTCTTTCCCTCCACCATAATGTTTTTTGTAACAGGATGGCCCGCGGCCGAAGAAGACAAACCGTTGAGGGGAAACATGTTCTCAGAATATTTTCTAACGGAAAGGCTTTCCTGGCATTGTAAGGCCAAGACACCGATAAAGTATATCAAAATTACCGGAAGGATTTTATTGCCTTTTTTAAGGACCTCTTTTAAAAGTGAAGACATAAGCGTCTCCTTTCATGATTGAAAAAAGTTACAGCCAGGCCCGGAGACTGGAATCCAACATGATTTTAAAATACAAAAATCTTATCCAAAGGCAATAGCGCGCTGAGTTCCTTTACCCCAGATCCAAAGTTCATGCGCTTCATGTAAGAACAACCTTCACTATAATATAACATTCGCCAACCCGTAAAGTGTCTTTTCCCGATCTTATTGTTACAAAAGATGTAAATTCCCCGATTATTGCAAAATGCCGGAAGTGAAAAAAACTTAAGCCCTAAGACAAAGGAATGAATATGCCCCGTACCAACCCCTGGAAAACACTTTCCACGAAAGAGATTTACAAAAACCCCTGGATACGCCTGCGCGAAGACCAGGTCATCACTCCCGCCGGCCGTCCCGGCATTTACAGCGTGGTGGAGGCCAGGCCGGCCATCGGCATCGTGCCCCTCACCGCCAATTTGGAGACCTTTCTGGTGGGCCAGTACCGCTATCCCCTTTCCACCTACTCCTGGGAAATCCCCGAGGGCGGCGGGCTGGAGGGCGAGGATACACTGGAGGGCGCCAGGCGGGAACTAAAGGAGGAGACGGGACTCAGCGCAAACAGGTGGGAGTTTTTGGGCACCCTCTATACCAGCAACTGCTTTACCAATGAAGTGGGTTATGTCTATCTGGCCGAGGAGTTGACCGAAGGGCTTTCCCGCCCGGATGAGACCGAGGAGTTGCAGATACGGCGTCTGCCCTTTGAGCAGGTCTGGCGGATGGTTATGGATCAGGAAATCCGGGATGCCCTGGCGGTGATCAGCCTGACCCGGGTATACTTTTATCTGAAACAGGAGGGGCGCATAAGCTTTTAGCGACCATGACCGCTCCTTTTTATAATACGCGGGTGATGCTGAAGGCAAGAACCAGCCGATCTCTGCGGAAAGGCGCGTCGGCCCCTATCAGATATTGACTGCTGTTTAAACGCCGGTTATTGGTCACAAACAGATAAAAGACATGACCTCCGGTCTCAATGGCCACTCCGGCTCCCAGACTGTTGGATGATTTAAAATTTTCCGCCTCGCCGGGGGTGACCCCGCCCTGCCACCCTCCCGTGACCATGCCATATTCCACAAACAGGCTCCACATGCGGTTAAAATAATATTGGGCGTAAAGCGGAAGGGTTAGCGTATACTTTGTATCCAGCCGGTAGTCGCCGGCAAAAATAAAACTGTTATAAACAACGGAAGGCGCCAGCCCCACGCCCAGCTTTTTTTCCCAAAACAGGCCATTTACAATAAACTGTCCAAAATACTGGAGATTCCGTTTATCACGCACCCGTCTTTTACCGGAAAGGCCGTAGACCTCGCTGTTAAGCGCCACTCCCGCCTGCAGGGCAAACGTCATGGGAAGCAAGGAGCTTTCCAGGGCCTCCAACTTATACTTTACCTTCAAATCCACATTATCCATTATGTTGCTGCGGCCCAGGGTGACCATCAGCCGGTCGCTAAAACCATAGGCCAGCGCGGTACGCATATTAACCGGGCCATCCAGACCGAAAAAGCCTTCTATTCCGCCGGAAACGGTTCCAAAGCGGTGTGCTATCTCATAAAAAAAATCACCCCTGGCCAAAGACTCCGTTGTGGGAAGATTCGCCAATTGAACGCTATGAAACAGCTCCAATGTTTTTTTCTGTTGCCTCTCTTCCCTCTGCCAGGAGGGCTGAGCGCAAAGCAGGGAAGATAAAAACAAAAAAAAGAGAATTCCTTTAAAACGCATAGACATCTCCTCACTTTACGCGTAAAAGCGTCACCTCAATCTCAATGTCAATTTTTTCGGCCACCTTAACAAAAGCCAGCAGCTTCGGCGCCCGGATATTGTAGTCCTTCAACAAAACCGAAAACCGGCTTTTCACAAGCGCCTTGTTCCCGTATAAAAAAATACTTCCCGTTATTTCAACAGGACGTGAAACCCCGTGCAGGAAGAACTCTCCTTTTGCCGTCACCCGGTACTTCTTCCCGTCCTGTTCCGGAATTTGCAGCCGCCCTTTAAAATATGAGAGCGCGTATCTTTCCGTATGCAATACATCTTCCCGCATATCCCGGTCCCGCTTCCCGTTGCCCGTATTAAAAAAGGCGGGCTGTACCTCAAAGTAGACCTCGGTATTCGCGGAAAGAAGAGAGTCGCCCGGTGTATAGATATAACCGTCTATGGCATCCGTCTCACCTTTAAAATCCAGCAGGGTGGAAGAGCTGTAAAAAACAACCCGGTTGCCGGCGGAACCATCCACATGCCACTCTCCGCCCGGCAAAAGTCCGATCGCCATAAAGAGGCCGATTACAATAAATCTCATTATTTTCTCATTAAAAAAGGGTTTAGTGATATAACATCTTTTAGCTAAGAATAATTTCGGTTTTAGTGTTTCAGGCCAACAAAACCGGGCCTATTTGCTTTTTCAAATCAGCAGGCATCATGCCACAGAGCCGGTTGGAGCGTATACCGGGCATCCGGTGACGCGGCCGGTGGCCGCTTTTATGGCATAAACAGGGATAAGAAGGTTGGGAATGAGGCCGGGAGCAGGCCATCCATCCGCCGGAGGGGTTAAAATATATTAAGAACGGTTGCTGTTTTCGCTTTCAATTTCCCGCATCTTGGATTGAATGTTCTCCTCGATGTTAAACATGGCGTCGGGAATATCCACATAGTTGGTGGTTTGAATTTCCATGGTGGTTACAAAACGTTCCAGCTCCTTTAGCACAAACGTGATCTTTTTGGTTTCCTTGATGCTGATATTGGCAAACTTCTCGATTTTGGCCAGATCATTGGGAAACTGCAGGGCCAGTTGGGCATAGCCGGAAATGGTGGTGGTGGAGTTATTGATATAATGGGAAAGGGTGGTCAGCACCTGGCGCAGGGTTTCCACCTTGGTATCCAGTTCTTCCTTTTCCCGGGCCTGTTCCTGGGCGGTTTTACTTTTGAGATAGAGGGTATGGGCTTTTTTTACAATACTGGGTAAAAACTTGATGTTGTTGGGGGATTTTTCCAGGAAGTCATTGGCGCCGTCCTTCAGCGTCTCAATGGCGATCTTCAGATCCTTTTGAGCGGTGATGATGATAACGGGAATATCGGTCTGTTCGCGGATGATGTGCAGCAGTTGATCGCCGGTGGTATCCGGCAGGTTAAAATCCAGCAGTACAATGTCCTGCTGCATAAGATCGATGGTGTCAAACTCCGCCTTGGAAGCAGCCACCGTTATCAGACAATCCAGCTCATCCTGCAGGATATCGCTTTCCAGAAAGGCATGATCGTCATCATCTTCAATAATCAGTATTCTAAGTGTCTGTCCTGTTTTTTCCATTTTCATCCTGTAAAGGTTCTTCTTTGAAACGCACAAAAAAGGTGCTGCCGACGCCCACCTTGCTGGTCAGGTGTATTTCGCCATTTATACGGATAAGCATGTTGCGGATAAGGGCCAGCCCCAGCCCCTTGCCCTTGCCGGTATCCGATGTCAGTTGTTTATAGGACTCAAACACAACGGTCTGTTTATCTCCGGGGATGCCAATACCGTTATCTTCAACCTTATACGTAATATAGCCCTCTTTTTGTTCACCTGAAATAATAATTTTATTGCCGTGATCCCTCTCCGGCATATATTTGCAGGCATTATCGATAAGATTGATAAACACGTGCTTCACGATGGTCTGGTTGCTGAACAGCTTCGGCATATCCTGTTGCAGCCGCACACGGACGTTCTTCACTTCCAGTTCGTAAGAGAGCTCCTCCAGCAACAGGGAGAACATTGTATTCATATCTATCATCCGGTAGCTTTCCCGCAACTCCCGGCTTTTGAGGTCATCGATCACCGTCTGGATCATGGCCATTTCTTTTTCCACATTGTTACGGATGCGCCCGATGCGCTCCTTCAGATCGTCATTGATATCTTCCCCGTATTTACGGATGATGGAGTCGATCAGCCCCAACACATTGCGCATGGGGGCGTTCAAATCGTGTGAAATGATTTTTATGATTTCATCGCGCTGTTTTATGCTGTCACTCAGCAGATTGTTGGTGGTCTGGAGTTCCGATGTCCGCTGGCGGATAAGCCGTTCCAGGCTGGAGACCATTTCTATATTCTCCAGATGCAGGGCCACCATATTGGCCAGCAGCATAAGCTTTTCCAGATCCTTGTGTTCCAGTCGGCCTGTTTTTTCCAGTGTACCGACAACAATAACGCCATAGAGACGCTGCTTGGTGCTGATCGGCACAACCCCAAAGGAGCCGTCGATGTTCAGACGGGACAGTTCCTCATGAAAGGGAACCGAATCGGTGATTACCGGCATGGCCTCCTTCAGGTTTTTATAAAAGATATTTTCACGGGCAATGGAATAATCTTTCAATGCCAAATGCAAACGGTTGGTCAGCACCATGTAGGTTTTAATGGCCGAAGCTTCATAATGCAGTTTTTCCCCGTCATTGGCAAACACGATACACAGCTCATGCCCCTGGCGGTTGGTCAGTTCCAGCACCAGGTTTTTGTAAATGCTGGTGGCGGAGTGTTCCCGGCGCAGGTCTAACAGATAGACAACCAGGTTGGACAGCGAGTTAAGTTCCTTGTCCAGCTCTTTGCGGATCTTTTCATAATACTGTCTGGACTTTTCGATATCGGCCGGAAGATGGGCCAGTTGTTTCTGGGCCTGGGACAGTTCACGGATCACAACATTCAGATAGTCATAGGCCTCCTTAAATTCCACACTGGTACCGGAGATGTCCTTAATATCCTTTTGACCGATGGCCACCAGATGGATCCAGTTGACCAGCAGACGCAGGGGGGTGGAGACTATGCGATCAAAGAAAAAGGCCATAACCAGCAGCGATACAAGCGAAACCAGTATCAACACGTAGACAAAGCGGGTGGCGAAAAGACGGGAATTGATAACACCGCGTCCATCCACCCCCACGTTGAGAGTGATTTTGCCCACCCGGTTCTCATTGTTGATCATTATGGCCAGGGAGAGTATCGCCTTGTCATTGATCCGATGGATTTTATTTATCGTCAGACTGTCGATCTGCTCCATGCTGTAGTGGTCGTCCGGCCAGATATATCGGTTAAAATTGTAGCGGGTATACACATACTCGATGTCGGGGATGTTTTCGATATAGTTCAACAGCGTAATGATATAATCATTTTCATCGTCAAAGCTGGCATTACTGATAATACGGTTTATAAAAGATATCTGTTTTTCAATACGGTATTTTTCTTCCTTTATCTCTTCCCGCTCCACCATGTTGGGATAAACAGCCACAATGGCGGTATCGATGATAACCGTTAAAATTATTCCGATCAGGACGAATTGATTTTTTAAGGACAGCCGTTTGATTGAATTGAACATAGATTATGCTGCGTTATTGGCAAGAAAACGCCGGAATACCCCGGCGTTATTATGTAACTATCGAGCGGGACGGGCGTTTATTTAGCCCGCTCAAGATATTTCCCGTCCCGGGTATCCACACGCACCATCTGCCCCTCTTCAATAAACTGAGGCACCTGGATGGTGGCGCCGGTTTCCAGCTTGGCCGGCTTATAGGATGAGGTGACGGTAGCGGTTTTCAGATAGGGTTGGGTTTCAACGATTTTCAGATCAACGGTGGCCGGCAGTTCAACCCCGATCGCCTTCTCTTCAAAAAAGACCACATCGCATTCGGCGTTGGGTAACAGATAGTAAAGCGAATCCCCCAGCAGTTCCTTGGAAATCGGTATCTGTTCAAAGGTTTCATGATCCATAAAGTAGAGACTGTCGCCATCGTCATACAGGTATTCCATTTTCCGGGTCTCAAGATTGGCCTTTTCAACATTCTCATCGGAACGGAAGCGGTTCTCGGCGTTGTTGCCGGTTTTCAGATTTTTCATCTTGGTCTGCACCCCGGCCTGTCCCTTTCCGGGTGTAAAGTGCTGCATGGCCGTTACCACGTGCAGTTCGCCGTTATAGATCAAGATCATGCCCTTACGAATCTGGGTCGCCTTTATCTTCATTTAATATCCTCCTTATATATCCAGTTTTTATCAAGTTTAAATTTATACTCTTTCATAAAAGCCTCAACCGCCTTTTTATAGGCCCGGGAACGGTACATGCCGCTCCATCCCGATATGAGCGGAAACACCTGCCGGCCGGTAAACCACTCAAAGGGCTTATCGGATTTGCTTTCCATGACAGCGCCCTCTTCAATGGCCCAGGCCAGTTTATGCAGAGGCATTTTCCCCAAATCCCGCAGGATGGCTTTTAATTTAGCCTGTTCCCTTGGATTTTCATAATGGAAAATACGGGAGTAGAAATAGGCATTGTGAAAATGGTTGGGAATATTAACGATCCCCTGCAAACCGACGCGCCGGGCGGCGATAACCAAAAGCTCCAGCGCTTCGGAGCCGATACCCAGGCCGGGATGTTCCTGCCCCGGCAAGCGCGGCCGGCGGGCCGTGAACGGTCGGCGTACATCCTGCATTTGCAGCCATTCGATGGCCAGCGTCTCATAGGTTTTGCCATTTTGGGATGATTCATAGGGCAGGTCGATACATACGGTCTCGCTGCGGACGATCAAATCGATCAGAACGGGCGGCGGCCCGGTCGTCTCGCGGTTGACAACACGCAGACGGTGCTTATAGGGATCGGAAGTATCCAGCACTATAACCGGATTTTCATAACCTTTTTTACGGATCTTTTCAAAAATATGATACTTGTTGAAAATCAGTTCCAGCCCGTTTACGGAGTAATAGCCCAAAAAGAGCCCTTCCCCCCGCCCACCGATATTCAGCGTGTACAGATCCTTTTCGGCCAGGGAGAAATCGTTCCAGTTGGTATCGAAATCGATATCGAGAAGACGGTTAACAATTTCCCAGAATTTTTCATTGATATTAAACATAAAGTCCCCGTCGTTTCAGGATAAAACCTGTGAAATAAAATCGGCATAAATATGCCAGGAGTCCTTGCCGTACCCCCCACCGGGGACAACCACCAGCGGCAGCTTCATCTTTTGTGCGAAGGCATACACCATCATATTCCTGCGCAGCAATGCCTCCCGGGATATTTGCATATCCGCCAGTTCATCTTTTTCATAGGGATCACTGCCGGCAATGTAATAGACGATCTCGGCGGAGAAACGGTCTTCAAGCCAAAGCAGGTTTTCACGCACCACTTCCAGATAAGCCTCATCATCGATATCCGAGGCCACCAAAACATCCTTCATGGCCAGCCCCTCTATGCCTTCCCACTGTTCGGCATGGATGGATAAGGTGAATACATCCGCGTCATCCCGATAAACCGAGGCATTGCCGTTACCCTGGTGATAATCCAGATCGATGATCAACGCCTTTTTATATTTCCCCTTTTTTCTGAATTTTTCAATGGCAATGGCCAGGTCATTGATCAGGCAGAAGCCTTCGCCCCTGTCCCTGTGGGCGTGATGAAATCCGCCCCCCAGATTGAAGGCGGTGGTACGGTTCTTAAGGGCCAGAGCCGTGGCAAACATCGTTCCGCCGGTTACCGCTTTAAAATATTCCAGCACGCTGCTGTCCCACATGGAATTCATCTGAATTTTCAACATCTGGTTTACATAAACCGGATCCTTGATCCGCCGCACATAATCTTCCGTGTGTACCAACAGAATATCCTCATAGCTGCAGGGGTGGGGATCGCACAAATAGCGCCGTTTCAGTTTTTTTTCCCGGATCAGCTCGTCACGGATGCGCTTGTATTTATAGATATCGAATCCATGATAATCCCCGTAGGTGGAGAGTCCAAGTAAATATTCCAGGGTAAAAACAACATAAGCATTCGATTTCTTAAGGAAGGGAAAAATCACGGTTCTATTTCTCCGGCGCGATCCGTAAAAAAGTATTCCCTGATTTTTCCGGCATCGTCATAGGTGGCACACAGTTTCATCAGCTTAACCAGGGCCGCTTCCCGGGTCATGCCTTTAACGCCCACCGCCCCGGCGCGGGCCGCCTCCTGGGCTCCGGCATAAAGTTCCAGATCCACCCGCCCGTGCAGCGCGCTGCTGGCCAGGAAAACCGCCTGGCCCTTGCCGGTGGCTTTCTCGATAAAAGGAATCCAGCTCCTATCATTCTCGGGCAAGTTACCGGCGCCGAACCCGATCAGCAGAAAAGCCTTTGTTCCCGAATCCAGCAGGGGAAAAAAGAGCCGCGGATCGCTGCCCGGAAAAATATACAGGGCGACAACCTCATCGGAAAATCCCCTATCGATGCGGAAGGGTTGCGGCGTCAGTAACATATTTTCCCGGAACAGTTCCACATTCAAACCGATTTTACCCAGCAAGGGGTAATTGGGTGAGACAAAGGCCTTATAACTGCTGATGCTGTTTTTGGTAGCGCGGTTCCCACGCAACACGGATTGGCCGAAAACGACGGCCACTTCGGGAATATCCATGGTGGCCACCTGTATGGCGTCAATCAGATTGCCGCGGGCATCGGAACGCAGCCGGGCCAGCGGCCGTTGTGCCCCGGTCAGGATAACCGGTTTTCTTAAATTCAACAGGCTAAAAGAGAGCGCCGAGGCGGTATAGGCCATGGTATCCGTGCCATGAATGATGACAAAGCCGTCATAGCGATCCATTTTACGCCCGACAATGTCCACCAGGATCTCCCACTCGGCGATGCTTACATTGGAGCTGTCCATGTTAAAGGGAATCTCAACATCGATTTCAGCCAGTCGGGCAATTTCCGGCACCTGATTCAGCCATTCCGAATGCAGGTTTCCGGGAACCAGAATTTCGTCGGGCTCCATGGGCACCATGCCGAACGTGCCGCCGGTATGTAAAATCAGTATGCGTTTCATCCGTGCTCAAAAGTTAAAATGATTTAAAAAAAAAGGAGGGTATAAACGGCATGTCTAAACCCTCCTTAATTTTACAAGATTGTCCGTACAGGCACAACCTTATTTTTTATTGATCAAAACAGCCTGAGCCGCCGCCAACCGCGCGATGGGCACACGGTAAGGTGAGCAGCTGACATAGTTCAGACCGGCCCGGTAACAGAACTCGATGGAGCGGGGATCGCCGCCATGCTCGCCACAGATACCAGTTTTCAGGCCGGGCTTGGTTTGGCGGCCTTTCTGTACACCCATTTCCACCAGTTGGCCCACGCCTTCCTGATCGAGGGACTGGAAAGGATCATCCGGCAGGATACCCTTATCGTCATACTCCTTCAGGAATTTACCGGCGTCATCCCGGCTGTAGCCAAAGGTCATCTGGGTCAGGTCATTGGTACCGAAAGAGAAAAAATCCGCTTCCTCGGCCACCTTATCGGCCGTAAGCGCGGCGCGGGGGATTTCGATCATGGTGCCCACCAGAAAGTCCACCTCAACCCCTTTCTCTTCCATTACTTTTTTAGCCGTATCCAGCACCACTTTTTTCTGATCGGCCAGCTCGGCCTTGGTTCCCACCAGAGGAATCATGATCTCCGGCAGCACATTCACCCCTTCGGATTTAAGCTGGCAGGCCGCTTCGATAATGGCCCGGGCCTGCATCTCCGTAATTTCCGGATAGGTGACGCCCAAACGGCAACCACGGTGCCCCAGCATGGGATTAAATTCATGCAGCGCTTCCACCTTGGCTTTGACGTCTTCCACGCTGATGCCCATTTCCGCGGCCATGGCCTTTTGGTTTTCTTCTTCATGGGGCAAAAACTCATGCAGCGGCGGATCAAGCGTGCGCACGGTCACCGGCAGATCATGCATGGCTTTAAAGATACCGTAAAAGTCATCACGCTGATAAGGCAGCAGTTTTTCCAGCGCCTTCCGCCGGCCCGCTTCATCATCGGCCAGGATCATTTCACGCACGGCCTTGATGCGGTCCCCTTCAAAGAACATATGCTCGGTACGGCACAGCCCGATACCCTCGGCGCCAAAATTACGGGCCACTTCGGAATCATGGGGCGTATCGGCGTTGGTGCGCACATTCATGGTGCGGATCTCATCCGCCCAGGACATCAGCTTGCCAAAGCTACCGGAAAGTTGCGGATCCACGGTCGGCACCTTGCCTTCGATCACCAAACCTTCGGAGCCATCCAATGAGAGCCAGTCCCCTTCCTGATACACTTTATCGCCGACCGTCATGGTCTTGGTTCTATAATCGATCTTCAGTTCACCGCAACCGGCCACACAGCAGATACCCATTCCGCGGGCCACAACCGCCGCGTGGGAAGTCATTCCGCCCCGCTGGGTTAAAATACCCTTGGCTACGTTCATACCACCGATATCCTCGGGTGAGGTCTCGATACGGACCAGGATAATATCCTCGCCACGGGCCACCCACTCTTCGGCCTCATCGGCATGGAAAACAATCCGTCCGGTGGCCGCGCCGGGAGAGGCGGGCAAACCTTCGGTAATCACCTTTTTTTCCGCGTCAGGATCGAAGGTGGGATGCAGCAGTTGATCCAGTTGTTCGGGCTCAACACGCATAACGGCGGTTTCCTTATCGATCATGCCCTCTTCAAACATCTCCACGGCGATACGCACGGCCGCGGCGGCGGTACGTTTACCGTTACGGGTTTGCAGCATCCACAGTTTACCTTTTTGAATGGTAAACTCAATGTCCTGCATGTCACGATAGTGATTTTCCAGTTCTTTATATACCTTTACCAGATCGGCATAGGCGGCGGGCATCAGTTCTTCCAGGGTTTTCAGCGAATCATCACGCCGGGTGGTGCTGTTCAGCGGCTGGGGCGTGCGCACACCGGCCACCACATCCTCACCCTGGGCATTGATCAGGAACTCTCCGAAGAAGATTTTTTCACCCGTGGCCGGATCGCGGGTAAAGGCCACACCCGTGGCACAGTCATCACCCATGTTACCGTATACCATGGCCTGAACATTCACGGCGGTACCCCACTCGGCGGGGATATTGTTCAACTTGCGATATGTTCTGGCCCGGGGATTATTCCAGGAACTGAAAACGGCGCTGATGGCCCCCCACAACTGCTCCCAGGGGTCTGCCGGGAAATCCTTGCCGGTACGTTTCTTAATCTCCGCCTTAAAAAGCTCCACCAGTTCCTTAAGATCATCGGCACTCAGATCCGTATCCAGGGTAACACCCCGTTTTTCCTTCATTTCATGAATGATAACCTCAAAGGGATCTTCCTCTTCCTTGGACTCCGGTTTCAGGCCCATAACCACGTCACCGTACATTTGTACAAAGCGCCGGTAGGAATCCCACCCGAAACGGGCATTGCCCGATTGCTCAATGATGCCCCGGACGGTCTGGTCATTAAGACCCAGATTCAACACGGTATCCATCATACCGGGCATGGAAGCCGGGGCACCGGAACGAACCGAAAGCAGCAGGGGATTGTGAACATCACCGAACTTCACCCCCATGACCTCTTCCACATGCTTAACACCGGCCTTGACCTGTTCAACCACCACATCTTCATAGGAATTATTGTGTTCATAATAATGGGTACACACCTCGGTGGAGATGGTAAACCCCGCCGGAACCGGGATACCGAGGCTGGACATTTCCGCCAGGTTGGCCCCCTTGCCCCCAAGCAATAATTTCATATCGGCACGGCCTTCGGCCTTACCGTCACCAAACAGATAAACATATTTACCCGACACGTCAAACCTTCCTTTCATTACATTGATTTATTCAAAAATCGCAAGTTTGAAATTTAACAAGAAAAATAATATAAAGGAATTAATTTTGGATTTTATTTGAGTCGATACGTCGAAAAATAAAAAAAACAGGTAATTTCAGGTGCCGGGTTTTAAAAATTGCATTATATTTGGCTATTCTCGGACTGACAAGCAGAAAAGGTAACTAAAGGTGACATTAGTCACAATGAATATTGCATATTTGCAGGAAGTTTGCTTTGAGAAAATAAGTGGGGTTAAGTAAGCCTATTTTCCTCGAAATAATTCTACATACAGAATTGTAAAGTTGTACACATATTGAAGTCTGCCAAAATTCAAGGAGGAATTTTGCCATCTCTATTGGTCTATTATAACAACCAGGATCAGTTGGAGGATATTCAGAAAGTGTTGCGCGTCGTTAATGGCTGGGATATCCATTACGCGGAAAAAGAAGCGACCACCTGGAGCCAACTGTACAATTGGGTACGTCGCGAAGAGATTCAATATTTCCTTTGCGTTGTTGATATGAGTCCGGAACTGGCGGAAGAGTTGAAAGAGCTGCACAGCCGGAATCCCATACTCTCAACAATCTATTATAATGAGAATCTGCGACAAAACGATTTCCTGGACTTTGCTGAAGCCGGAGTAGGAAAAGTGTTTTTAGGACAAGAGCGTCAAGTGCAGTTGGAAGAGGCGCTGACCGAGGAAGCCAGGAACCATTGGCGACACATACCTGAATTTTTCGCGGGTATCGACAGAAACAACCTGCCTCCACGTGCCGAGAGGATTTTACGTTATATCGAGCAGGCGCCGATTCGTAAAATCACCATTGAGGACATTGCCGAAAATATCCGTATATCCCCTTCACATTTAAGAAAAGAGTTTAAGCAGTATTTCAAGCTAAACTTCCGCGAGTTCAAACAGAGGCTCTTATCGCACTATGAGACGATTCTTCTGTTTGACAAACAGCTTAAACCCGGACAAATATTTGAACTTTTCGATTATAAAAACCTGTCGGCTTTCAGCCGGTCGTTTAAAGCACGGCACGGCGTTTCATGGCAGAAGTACAAACGCAAGAATTATGACAAAAAGACCTTAAGCCCCGTAAAGGAATATTATGGCTGAAAAAAACTTTAATGATCCCCGTTTTCGCCCGTCAACCCTTGTGGAACTCGTACAGTGGCGCGCCGCCACCAAGGAGAACGAACGTGTATTCACCTTCTTGCTCGACGGCAATAAAAAAGAAGTACGTCTCTCCTTTGCCGATCTGGATCGCAAAGCGCGGGCTTTCGGCGCCATGTTGCAACAGCGCGGCCTGCAGGGCGAACGCGCCTTGCTGCTTTATCCTCCGGGGCTCGATTATATCATCGCTTTTTTCGGTTGCCTTTATGCCGGGGTAATCGCCGTGCCGGCCTATCCCCCGGATCCCAATCGCCTTAACCGTACCCTGCCCCGCCTGCAGGCCATCGTACGTGATGCCCGGGCCACCGTCGCCCTCACCAATGACACCATCATGTATATGATCCGCATCCTTAAACTGGGCAGCCGCTTTTCCGATAGCATGGAGAAGTTGCCGTTTCTGCGCAAGTTCCGCACCACCATGAATTTCTTCACCGCCAGTAAGACCGGTATGGCCGATGCGCAGGATCTGGGCGACCTGTTGTGGATTTCTTCCGATGATGTGCTGGATCATATGGCGGAAAAATGGGTTGATCCCAACATCAACTCGCAGACCATCGCCTTTTTGCAGTATACTTCCGGTTCCACCGGTATCCCCAAAGGCGTAATCCTGACCCATGAAAACCTGTTGGCCAACTCGGCCGATATCTACTCCGCCTTTGGCTACAGCGAGGGTACCGAAGGGGTTATCTGGTTACCCATCTATCATGATATGGGATTGATCGGCGGTATCATTCAACCGATATACGGCGGTATGCCCACCACCCTGCTTTCACCCATCCATTTTCTGCAAAGACCCTTGCGCTGGCTGGAAGCTATCAGCAAAATAAAAAGCAAACAGGTGGTTTCGGGCGGGCCCAACTTTGCCTATGACCTTTGCGTGAAAAAGGTTACCCCCAAACAACTGGAGAGCCTCGATCTTTCCAACTGGAGCGTGGCTTTTAGCGGCGCCGAACCGGTTCGTTTCGAAACGGTGGAACGCTTTTACCAGACATTTAAGGGCAACGGCTTTAAGAAGGAGGCTTTCCTCTCCTGTTACGGCCTGGCCGAGGCCACCCTGTACGTGACCGGCGTCGATTGCAAACAGGTGCCACCCTACACTCATTTAAACCTCAAAGACCTGCGTAAGAATAAAGTGACCGTAGTGGATAAAAACCACCCCGATGCGCAAAACATGGTCAGTTGCGGTCATACGCCCCCGGATCAGCGCGTGGAGATCGTTAACCCGCAAACTCATGAAAAAGCCAGGCCGGGAGAAACCGGAGAGGTGTGGGTGCAGGGGCCCAATGTGGCGCAGGGATACTGGCAAAACGAGCAGGCCACGCACGAAACCTTCCAGGCCTATATAAAAGGCAGCAACGAAGGTCCTTTTTTAAGAACGGGCGACCTGGGATGCTTTGTCGATAATAACCTTTACATCACCGGACGGGTTAAAGACCTGATTATCATCCGCGGCCGTAACTATTATCCCCAGGATATTGAATTTCTGGTGGAAAACGAGCATCCGGATATCCGCCCCGGCTGCTCCGCCGCCTTCTCCATTGAGGAGGATTCCCAGGAGAAGCTGGTCATCGTCGCCGAAGTACGACAAAGCAAGAACCTGCCGCTGGAAGAGATCATCTCCTCCATCCGCCAGGTCGTAACCGAAACCAACGATATCCGTGTCCATAGCATTGTTTTGATCAAGGCGCGCACCATTGCCAAAACCTCCAGCGGAAAAATACAGCGCCATGCCGTAAAGAACGAGTATCTGGAAGGAAAACTGAAGGTAATCCATACCTGGCAGGGCGGGGCCTCCATATCCGAGGCCTCCCTGGTGGATGATCTGGAAGATGAGATGGCCACGGAAGCGGCTGCCGGGGAAACCGCTTCCGCCGGGCGGGAAACGGCGGCCCCCAAAACGGAAACCGCCCGGGAAATCGAATCCTGGTTGATAAACCATCTGGCGGAAACCCTGGGGGTACAACGCGCCGAGATCGATATCCGTAAACCGTTTGTAAGCTACGGTCTGGACTCGGCTCAGGCCATCGGCCTGGTGGGCGATCTGGAAGAGTATATTGACCGCCCCCTCTCCCCCACCCTGATCTGGGATTATCCCAATATCGAAGACCTTTCCAGGTATTTGCAATCGGAAGGCAGCACTCAGGCGGTAAAATTACGCCGGCCTAAAAAAGGGGACGCCAACGAACCCATCGCCATTGTAGGCTACAGCCTGCGTATGCCCAAAGCCAAAAATGCCGGGGAGTTTTGGAAAAATCTGGCTGACGGCGTGGATTGCATCAGCGAAGTGCCCGCCCGCCGCTGGGATGTGGACGCGTTTTACGATCCCAACCCCGGCACCCCGGCCAAAATGATTACCCGCTGGGGCGGCTTTGTGGATGATGAGGATAAATTCGACCCGCAATTTTTCGGGATCTCCCCCCGGGAAGCCCCCCACATGGACCCACAGCAGCGGCTGTTGCTGGAGGTCTCCTACGAAGCCTTTGAACATGCCGGCTATACCCTGGAAAAAATTTCCGGCAGCAATACCGGTGTATTTGTAGCCATCAGCGGCGCCGACTACCTGCGCCTGCAAGTGGGCAACTTCGACGCCCTGGACGCCTATTCCGGTACCGGCAATGCCTTTAGCATCGCCGCCAACCGTCTCTCTTATGTCTATAACCTTAAAGGCTCTTCCTTTATCATGGATACGGCCTGTTCCTCTTCCCTGGTGGCGGTGCACAACGCCGTGCAAAGCCTGAGACGCGGCGAGACGGACATGGGCCTGGCCGCGGGCGTCAATCTTGTTCTGGCCCCGGATATCACCATTACCTTTTCCCAGGCCCGCATGATGTCTCCCAACGGACGGTGTAAGACCTTTGACGCCGATGCCGACGGTTATGTACGCGGTGACGGTGTGGGTGTGGTTATCCTCAAGCGACTTTCCGACGCCCTTAAAGATGGCGATACCATTCATGCGCTCATACGCGGCAGCGCCATCAACCAGGACGGACGCAGTAACGGCATCACCGCCCCCAACGGACTGGCACAGCAGGAATGCATCCGGCTGGCCCTGGAAGACGCCGGCGTATCCCCGGCCGAAGTTTCCTATTTTGAAACCCATGGCACCGGCACGCCCCTGGGCGATCCCATTGAAACCGAAGCCATGAAAGCGGTGATGGTTGACGGCCGTGACGAAAGCAGCCCCCTGATCATCGGTTCGGTAAAAACCAATATCGGCCATCTGGAATCGGCGGCGGGCATCTCCGGCCTCCTGAAAACCATACTGGCCCTGGAACATAAAACCATTCCCAGGCATCTGCATTTCAAAAAGCTGAATCCGCACATCAAGCTTGAAAATACACATATTGCCATTGCCACGGAAACCATGCCCTGGAACCACAACAAGGGCCCGCGCATTGCCGGGGTCAGCGCCTACGGTTTCGGCGGCACCAATGCCCATATCGTTTTACAGGAAGCTCCCGACACCCTGGATACCCAGCTTGAACGCGATCTAAGCAAAACCGACCGTCCCTTCTTGCTGACACTTTCCGCCCACAGCAACAGCGCCCTGGAGGCCATGGCGGCCCGTTATGCCGAAGCCCTGAAGGATGAGACCTTTGAGAGCGCGGAAGCTTTTTGGGATTTTCTCTATTCCGCCGCGGCCCACAGAAGCCACCTGGACTACAGTGCCGCCCTGGTGGCCGGAAGCCGTACAGAGATGATTGAAATGCTGGAGGATTTTGGTTCGGAAAACCCGGCGGTCATCCGTAGCAGCAGTGAAGCCAACGCCGCTAACCGTCTGCTTTTTGTATACTCCGGCCAGGGACCGCAATGGTATGCCATGGGCCGCCAACTCATGGAAAAAGAGGTGGTCTTCCGCACGGCGCTGGAGCAGATAGACACCTTTTTCTCCGAATATGCCGACTGGTCGATCATCGAGGAGTTAAAACGGGATGAAGAAACCAGCCGCATGGGCGAAACGGAAGTGGCCCAGCCGGCCATTTTTGCCATTCAGGTTGCCCTGACCCGTTTATGGGAATCCTGGGGTATCCGGCCCGCCGCCGTTGTCGGTCATTCCGTGGGTGAAGTGGCCGCGGCCTATGTTTCCGGCACCCTCTCCCTTAAGGACGCGGTAAAGGTAATCTATCACCGCGGTAAACTGATGCAGCGGGCCACGGGTTTCGGCAAGATGGCCTCGGTAGCCCTGCCCGTGGAAAAAGTACGGGAAGCCATTCGCGGCTTTGAGGATAAAATCGGTATCGGCGCTCACAACAGCCCGGAAAACACCGTGCTTTCCGGTGAACCGGAAGCGCTGGAAAAGGTCATCGCCAGGCTGGAGGCCGAAGGG
The DNA here is from genome assembly GCA_015493745.1 of Calditrichales bacterium. GTDB lineage: Bacteria > Calditrichota > Calditrichia > Calditrichales > J004 > J004. The sequence goes on along the minus strand of WGCN01000029.1, from coordinate 77,498 downwards.
GTTTACACAAAAATGTTGCGGGTGAACTATGCCTTCCACAGCCCGCATATGGAACCGTTTAAACAGGAACTGGTGGATCTGTTGCAGGGAATACAGGTACACAAACCGATCATCCCCATCTATTCCACCCTCACCGGCAAGCGAAGTACGGAAACAGACTACGACCCGGTCTACTGGAGCCGCAATATCCGTGAACAGGTCAGCTTTGCCGGGGCCATGAATGAAATCATAAAAGAAGGTTACAGTCTGGTGCTGGAACTGGCGCCCCATCCGGTACTGGGCGGCGCCATACGCGAGTGCTACAGCAAAGCCAAGGCCGGGGCCACGGTGCTCTTTTCCCTGAAGCGCAGGGAGAACGAGCAGGAGACCCTTTACCGTGCCCTGGGTGCCCTCTACACCAGAGGGCTGGAGGTCAGGTGGCAGAAAGTCTATCCCGCGGGAGTCCGCTTCCGCGCCCTGCCCGCCTATCCCTGGCAAAAAGAGCGCTACTGGTTCGATCTGAAAAACGACGACCCTATGACTGCGCCCATTTTCAAACGTCCGCAAAGCGGGTTCAGCGGCGGTCATCCGCTGATCGGCACCCCTTTGCGCGACCCGCTGATGCAGGGAAAAATACTTTATAAAACAACTCTGGATGTGGATCGCCTGCCCTGGTTGAAGGGACATAAAATCCAGGAGTCCGTCGTCTTTCCGGCCACGGCCTACATCGAACAGGCCATCAATGCCTTCCCGGATAAAAACGGACGGGCCGTTACCCTGAAGGACTTTAACATCTTTAAGGCCCTGTTCCTTTCCGAGGATGAACAGCCGGTTCACCTGGTATACACCCCCTATACCGATCATCACGGCAACATTCAGATTTTCAGCCTCAGCCGGGAAGCGGAGATGGAGCGTTGGGCCATGAACGCCATGGGCACCCTTTCGGCCCATGCGCCGCAAAATGACCGCAGCCATTCCGTGGAGGAGATAAAAAAACATTGCGGCAACCAACTGGATGCCGCTGATCTGTACGCCAGACTGAGCGAACGGGGCCTGCAGTACACCGATGCCTTTCGCGCCATCAGCGAAATCTGGAACGGTAACGGACAAGCCCTGGGCCGTATTGTTATCGACCGGGAGCAAGCCGGTTCCGGCAGTGAATACGCCATCCATCCGGCCCTGCTGGATGCCAGTTTACAGGTACTTTCGGCCACGTTAATGGAAACCCTGAAAGATGACGATTCCACCTATATGCCGGTCTATATCGAACGTTTTACCCTGCATGCCTCCCCGGCAGACGAAGTATGGGCCCATGCCCGCCTGACCAGTGAAATAGACAAGGATATGCGCGCCATTCGGGGCGACATTACGATTTTTGATAACGACGGCAATCCCGTGGCCGAGGTACAGGGACTGAAACTGCAACGTCTCGGTCAAAAGGAAGAGTTGGATATATCGGACTGGTATTATAAGCTGGACTGGGAAGAGGCCCCGCTGGAAACGGCCAATACCGATAAGCTGCTGGAAGAAACGCCGGGAAGCTGGCTGATCTATCTTGACAAGCACCCCCTGGGTCAGGCCATTGCCGGACGGCTTAAAAATGCCGGGCATGAGGTGTTTATCGCCCGCCCTTCGGATGATTTTACCCGTATAGATGAATTTATCTACGGCATCCGCATGGATGAAAAAGAAGACTACCGCCGGGTTATGGAGGCCATGCTAACCCATTCCTCGCTGACGCCGAAAGGCATTCTTTTTCTGACCGGTCTGGATATGCCCGCCAACGCATCCTTACAACCGGAAGATGTGCTGGCCCGGGAACAAAGTTTACTGCTCTCCGCTTTATACGCCACCCAAAGTCTGTTGGAACAGACCCTGAAAAAACGTCCGCGTCTGGCCTTTATCACCGAAAAAGCGCGGGTACTGGAAAATGAGAGCCACGCCGTGGCCGTAGCGCAAAGCAGCTTGTGGGGTTTTGGCCGTGTGGTCACCTCGGAAAATCCGACACTGCACTGTTTGAAAATAGATCTGGATAACGCCGAACATCAGGCCGATGATGTTATAACTCAGATTCTGGCCGACCACCGGGAGGATCAACTGGCCCTGCATGGCGGTAAACGTTATACCGCCCGTCTGGATCGTGCCCGTGAAATGCACATGGATACGGAATCCGCGGGTACGGGACTGAGCCTGCCGGATGGCAATTACCGCTTAAAGATCGAAACACCGGGCAGTTTGTCCGCCCTGACCTATGAAACAGTGGCCAGAACCAGCCCGCAGGCGGGCCAGGTTGAGGTTGAAGTCGTCGCCGCCGGATTAAACTTCCGGGATGTGCTGGAGGCCCTGGGGCTCTATCCCGGCGGTCCCATCCCCCTGGGCTCCGAATGTGCCGGTATCGTCAGTGCTGTTGGCGAAGGCGTCAATACCTTTAAACCCGGGGATGCCGTTTTGGGTATCGCTCCGCACACATTCGGGAAATACGCCCTGACGGACGCGCGATTGCTGGCCCGGAAACCGGAAAACATCTCTTTTGTTGAAGCGGCCACCCTGCCCATCACCTATCTGACGGCCTACTATGCCATGGTCTATCTGGGCCGTTTACGTAAGGGTGAACGTATTTTAATCCATGCCGGCGCCGGCGGTGTGGGACAGGCAGCCATCCGTATCGCCCAGATGATCGGTGCCGAGGTCTTTACCACCGCCGGCAGCGAGGAAAAACATACCTTTCTGCGCCAAATGGGAGTTACCCACCTGATGAGCTCGCGCTCGCTGGAATTTGCCCGCCAGGTGATGGAGGAGACCGCTAACGAAGGGGTGGATATGGTGTTGAACTCCCTGGCCGGAGAGTTTATCCCGCGCAGTATCGCCCTGTTGCGTCCTTACGGCCGTTTTCTGGAAATCGGTAAGACCGATCTTTTCCAGAACAGCCAAATCGACATGTACCCGTTCCGTAACAACCTTTCCTATCACGCCATCGATCTGGATATGGTTTCCCGCGACAAGCCGGAACTGATCAGCGAACTACTGGCCGAACTGATGGGCCATTTTGAAAAAGGGGCCCTGCAGCCGCTGCCGCATACGCACTTCACGGCGCCGGAAATCATTGACGCTTTCCGCTATATGGCCCAAAGAAAAAATATCGGAAAAATTGTGGTCAGTATGAAAAGCGAGGAAGCGCAAGAGCGGCGCGTCGCCCCGTTTATCGACGTCGACGGTCAATATGTCATTACCGGCGGTATGGGCGATCTGGGAATGATCCTGGCGGAATGGCTGATTTCCAAAGGCGCCCGTCATTTGGTTTTATTGGGCCGTAAGGCTCCCGGTGAGACGGTTGCCGCCCGCTTAAGCACCTGGCGGGATAAAGGCGTCTCGGTCGAAACCGCCGCCGTGGATGTGGCCGACTCCCGGGCTCTGCGCACCCTGTTAATCGCTTTACACAAAACCAGACCGGTCAAGGGCATTTTCCACGCGGCGGGCGTGTTAAGCGACAGCGGCGTACTCAACTTTGAGCGGGAATCCTTTGTAAAGGTTTTACCCCCAAAGATTGCCGGCAGCTTTAATCTGTATAAAATCGCCGGGGATATTTCCCCCGACTTCCTGGTCAATTTCTCCTCGGTGGCCGCCACCATCGGTAATCCGGGGCAAGCCAACTACGCCGCGGCCAATATCTTTATGGATGCCGTCGGTCAGCTGGCCATAAGTGAAAATCAGAATTTTACAACCATCAACTGGGGGCTGTGGGCCACCGGTATGGCGGCGCGCAACGAGGCTATCTCCATTCCCGGCGCCGGCACCATCGAACCACAACATGGCTTGACCATTCTGGAAAACGCTTTGACTCAAAAGCTGAAGCACCTGATCATCACCCCGGTAAGCTGGCCGGAGTTTCTGGCGCCCTTCCCCGAGGATCGTATACCCAGGCTCTATCTGCGCTTTAAGGATCAACGCAAGGCGGCACGGGGTGGAGGAAAAGATGCCATCACCCCCGAAATGCTGGCACCGCTTTCCGAAGAGGAACGCATGACCATGATGGTCGATTATCTGAAAACGAAGATCGCCAAGGTTCTTAGCGTTCCGCCCAGCAAACTGGAAGAGGATAAAGCGCTTAACAGTCTGGGGCTGGACTCTCTGATGGCCATCGAACTGAAAAACAGCGTGGAAACCAGTCTGGGAACGCAACTGGCCATAGCCACCCTGCTTAAAGGCCCCTCCATACGCGATCTGGCGGTTAATATGCTTGAGCAGTTGCTTGACGAGGAATTTGAAGAGGCCGATGTAATCCTTGAAGACGAAAGCGCCTTTCCGGTATCCCACGGACAACGGGCCATGTGGTTCCAGCATCAGCTTTCCCCCGCCAGTATCTACAATCAGGTCTATGCCGTGCGCATCGCCGACAAGGTGGATGTGGAACTGTTGCGGAAATCCCTGAACGCCCTGAGCATGCGTCATGCGGTTCTGCGCACCAACTTTACCACCGAAAACGGCAAGCCCGTACAGGTCATCCATGAAACGCCCCTGGAAATCCTAAGCGAGGTTGACGCTACCCATCTCGATGAAGAGGCCTTTGACAAACGCTTCCATGCCGAAATTCAAAAGCCTTTTGATTTGGAAAAAGATCCGCTGACCCGGATCACCCTTTTCCACAAGGCGGATGGCAGCCAGATTTTCCTGTATGTGGCCCACCATATCATCTCCGATATGTGGTCGCTGGCCATCTTTATGTATGAACTGAACCAAATCTATTCGGCCAATGGACAAAACAATCTGCCACCGATCAACTTCACCTATCTGGACTATGCCCGTCAGATGAACCGTGAACTGGCCGGAAAGATCGGCAAGCGTCATCTGCAGTTCTGGAAGGAACGGCTGGCGGAACCCTTGCCCATTTTAAACCTGCATACGGATAAACCGCGTCCGGCCGTTCAAACCTATAAGGGACTGACGGAAACGGCTAAGGTGGACAGCGCCACACGGAAAAAGCTGGAAGCTCTGGCCGAACAAAACGGCACCACCCTCTACGCGTTGCTGCTTTCGGCCTTTAAAGTGTTACTCCATAAATACACCGCCCAGGAAGATATCATCATCGGTACGGCAACCACCGGGCGCACCAAGCCGGAATTTGCCCCGCTCCTGGGATACTTCGTCAATCCGGTGGCTCTGCGCAGTGAAGTCCGTGATGATAAACTTTTTACCGACTATTTGGCTGAAATGCGCGATATCGTGCTGGACGCCCTGGAGCATCAGGACTATCCGTTCAACCTGCTGGTGGAACAGCTCAAGCCGCGCCGCGATCCCAGCCGCACGCCGGTTTTTCAACTGATGTTTGTCTACCAAAAGGCCTATCTGCTGCATGAATCCGGCATGTCCGGCCTGGCCGTGGCCGAAGAAGGCGGCTCCATGAAACTGGGTGACCTGACCCTGGAATCCATATCCATCGAAGATCGTGTTGTTCCCTTTGACATGACCATGCTGATGGCCGAGGTGGATGACGGTCTGGGCGCCTCCCTGCAATACAATACCGACCTGTTTACAACCGCCACCGCCCGGCAGTTGCTGGATCGCTTTGTCTTCCTGTTGTCGGATATTGCCGGTCACGCGGATAAACGCATCGGCGACTACACCCTGGTTGATTCCGGCGAACAGCGCATGCTTTTACAGCGACTGAACCACAAACAGGAAGAGTATGCGACGATTGAGCCTGTACACCGTGTCTTTGAGGCTCTGGCCGCACAGCATCCGGAAAAGGAGGCGGTGGTGCTTAATGACCGGGTAATGACCTACGGCCAACTAAACGCACGTGCCAACCAAATCGCCCGCATGCTTTGTGACCGCGGCGTCGGCGCCAACCATATTGTCGGCCTTTCCCTGCAACGTTCCCCGGACATGGTGGCCGCCATCCTGGGTATTTTAAAAAGCGGCGCCGCCTATTTGCCTTTGGACGCCGACTATCCGGCGGCACGGATCGAATATATGGCCCGTGACGCCGCCGTCTCCATTATCATCGGCGACCGGGAAAGCGCTGCCCGCTTGAACACTACCGGTATGCAACTGATCAATCTGGACAATGAAGACCTGAATCGCTTTGAAGAGAGCAATCCCGATTGCAAGCTGACCATAGACCATCTCGTCTATGTCATTTATACCTCCGGTTCCACCGGCCGGCCCAAGGGAGTTATGGTTTCGCACCGCAACCTCTACAATCTGGCCCGGGCGCAAATCAAGGAGTTCCGTATCAGCGCGGAAACACGTCTGCTGCAATTTGCTTCCATTAGCTTTGACGCGGCCGCATCGGAAATTTTCACTACCCTGCTTAGCGGGGCAACCCTGGTGCTCATCGACAAAACCACCCAGGCCAGCGGTATTGAACTGGTGGATTATATTGCACGGAATAATATCAGCGTTGCGACCCTGCCGCCGTCCGTACTACGCGTGTTGCCGGTGGAACGGCTGGACAGCATCAAGACCCTTATTTCCGCGGGTGAACCTCTCTCCCCCGATCTGGCCGCCAAATGGTGCGCCGGACGTTATATGATCAATGCCTACGGGCCGACAGAGGGTACGGTATGCGCATCCGCATACGGATTTACGGAAGTCGAAGCGGATGCCACCTCCATTCCGATCGGTACAGCCATCGACAATGTACGCCTGTATGTGCTGGACGCCTCCCTGAGGCCGGTACCCGCCGGCGTGCCGGGAGAGTTGTTCATCAGCGGCATGGGCGTGGCCCGCGGTTATCTGAACCAACCGGCCCTGACGGCCGATCGCTTTCTGCCCGATCCGTTCAACGACTTGCCGGGCAGCCGCATGTATCGCAGTGGCGATCTGGTCATGGTAAACAACGACGGTCAGCTCATCTTTCTGGACCGCCTCGACCATCAGGTTAAAATACGCGGTTTCCGCATCGAGCTGGGGGAAATTGAGAATCAGATCAAAAATAACAGCCAGGTGAAGGACGCCCTGGTCATGGCCTTTGGCTCCAAAGATAAAAAACTGGCAGCCTGGGTTGTCCCGGCGAATGCCGAATCCTTTGATAAGAATACGCTGATCTTCGATCTGCATAAGACCCTGCCGGACTATATGGTTCCCGGAGTGGTCATGGCCCTGGATGCCTTCCCGCTGACAGCCAACGGTAAAATCGACAGAAACGCCCTGCCCAAACCCGAAGCACAGCGCCGCCCGTTCGTCAAGGCGGAAACCGAGCAGGAGCAGCAACTGGCGGACATCTGGCAGGAAGTGCTGCAGGTGGAAGCCGTGGGCATACACGACAACTTCTTTGATCTGGGCGGACATTCCCTGAGTATTGTGCAGGTGCAAAATAAAATCCGTGAACAACTGGAAAAAGAGGTTAATATTGTCGATCTTTTCCGCTATCCCACGATCAACGCCCTGGCCAAGTTTATGGCCGGCGGCAGCAACGGAAAAGAGACCATCGAAAAATCACAGGACCGTGCCAGCAAGGCAAAAGACGCCGCCGCCCGCGCCGCACAGATGCGGGCCCGGGTACAACGCAGGAAATCTTAACACATATGGATGCCATGGAACACATTAACCCGGATCTGGATATTGCCGTAATCGGCATGTCCGGCAAATTCCCGGGCGCGGACAATCTGGAACAGTTTTGGAAAAACCTGGCCGCCGGAGCGGAAACACTCACCACTTTCGATGATGAGCAGCTCAAAGCGGCAGGTGTGGCGGAAGAGGCCATCGCCGACCCGCATTATGTCAAAAAAAGGGGTATCATCGAGAATCCCACCGGCTTTGACGCCTATTTTTTCGACTATACGCCCCATGAAGCGGAAATCATTGACCCGCAGCACCGGCTGTTTATGGAAGTGGCCTGGGAAGCCCTGGAAAACGCGGGCTACAATGCCGAAGTCACCGAGGGATTGATCGGTCTCTTTGGCGGGGTAAGCATGAACACCTATCTGTACCGTTATCTGGCGGCCCGTCAGCAGGGTCTGTCGGCTGCGGAGGGTTATCAACTGGCCATCGGAAACGACAAGGACTTTCTGACCACCCGGGTCTCCTATAAATTCAATCTGCGCGGCCCCAGCCTGGATGTGCAAACCGCCTGTTCCACCTCTCTGGTTTCCATCGTGCTGGCCTGTCAGAATCTGCAAAATTTCAGTTGTGACATGGCTCTGGCCGGCGGATCATCGGTTACCATTCCGCAGGAGCAGGGCTATCTCTATCAGGAAGGCATGATTCTTTCTCCGGACGGCCACTGCCGTCCCTTTGACGCCAGGGCGCGGGGTACCGTCAGCGGAAACGGCGTGGGCGTTGTGCTGCTTAAGCGCTTACAAGACGCCCTGAATGACGGCGACACCATCCATGCCCTGATCAAAGGCGCTGCCTATAACAATGACGGCGGGCAACGGGTGGGTTATACCGCCCCCAGCGTGGAAGGTCAGGCTGACGCCATCGCCACGGCCCAGGCCCTGGCCGGAATCTCTCCCGCGGATATAGGTTATATCGAGTGCCACGGCACCGGTACCGAACTGGGTGACCCCATCGAAGTGGCCGCCTTAAAACAAATTTTCACTGAGGAAGAGTGGCAGCCGCAAAGCATCGCCATCGGATCGGTCAAAAGCAATATCGGTCATCTGGACGCCGCCGCCGGAATCGCCGGTTTTATCAAAAGCGTGCTGGCCTTGCAGCATAAACAGATTCCACCCACGGTTCATTATCAAAGTCCCAATCCGCAAATCGACTTTAGCCAGACCCCCTTTTATGTCAATAACCGCTTACAGGACTGGCCTGTCAAAAACGGTCTGCCCCGCCGGGCGGCCATAAGCTCCTTCGGCATCGGCGGTACCAACGCCCATGTGATCATCCAGGAGCCCCCCCCGGTTGAAAGCATGTCATCACCGGGGCCTTTTTTATTGACCCTTTCGGCCAAGACCCCGGCGGCCCTTGATGCACAAACCCGGCGCCTGGTGGATCATATTGAAGCCCACCCGGAGCAAAATCCGGCAGACATTGCCCATACGCTTATCGTGGGACGCAAGGCTTTTTCCCAACGCCGTTTTGTTCTGGCACACTCGGCCCGGGAAGCCGTGGAACTGCTGCGCGGCAGCGATCCCAAGCGGCTGCTGGGCATGGGACATAAAAAAGACCCCCATCCCCCCAAGACCGCCTTTTTATTTTCCGGACAGGGCAGTCAGTATGCCCTTATGGGTAAAGGGCTTTATCAAAAATATTCCGTTTACCGCAATGCGGTGGATGAATGCGCCGAAAGTTTGCAGCCCCATCTCAACAGGGATATCCGCGATCTAATCCTGGCAGATGACAAGGATCGCGAAACGGCCGCCCTGCATTTGATGCAAACGCAATACACCCAGCCGGCCCTTTTTGTAACCGAGTATGCGCTCAGCCGTTTATGGGAAAGCTTTGGCGTTACGCCGCAAGCCATGGCCGGACATTCCATCGGCGAATATGTGGCCGCCCATTTGGCCGGGGTTTTCTCGTTGGATGATGCTTTGAAACTGGTGGCCCTGCGCGGCCGTCTGATGCAATCCCTGCCGGAGGGTGCCATGCTCAGCGTGCCCCTCGATGAACATGCCGTGGCTCCGTATCTTTCCGGTGAGGTGGTCATCGGCGCCATAAACAGTAAAGGCTCGACGGTCCTTTCCGGTACGGGAGAGGCCATCTCCGCCGTGGCGGAGGCCTTGAAAGCAAAGGGGATCGAATGCCGGTCGCTGCATACCTCTCACGCATTTCATTCCCCGATGATGGATCCGATTCTAAAAGAGTTTGAGCAGGTTTGCGCGCAAATCCCCATGCACAAACCGCAAATTGCCTACCTCTCCAATGTCAGCGGCGACTGGATCACCGCGGAAGAGGCGACCTCACCGTCCTACTATGCCCGTCATTTACGTTCCACGGTTCGTTTCAACGACAATCTGAGTACCCTTTATCAGGATTTTGACGGTATTCTTCTGGAGGTGGGTCCCGGGAAAACCCTCAACTCCCTGGCAGTACGGCACCCGTCCAAGGATTTAAACCGGGTCATCCTCTCCTCCATGCGTCATCCGCGGGAAGAAATGGACGACGTCTCTTTCTTCCTGACCACCCTGGGCCGCTTTTGGCTGGCCGGTTTGCCGCTGAAGCCGGAAACACTTTTTGAGGATGAGAAACGGTTGCGTGTCCCCCTGCCCACCTATCCTTTTGAAAAGAAACCCTATTTGCTGGCCATACCCAAAGGGGGGGCAAAGGTCATCGGCAGCGGCAACAATCCCCGGCAATGGTTCTACGCACCCTACTGGAAACGGTCTTTTGAAAATCCCCGCGCCGAAGTATCCGGTTATCTCCTCACCCTGGGTGATTTGCCCGCTGAACTGAAAGATGTTTTTGCAAACCACAGGCTGAACCTGAAAAGTTACAGCGCGGATGATAAGGGCGAAAATCTGATATTTTCCCCCGATTCCGGAGAAGATCTGGCCCAAAACTTCAACCGCCTGAAATCCGCCCTGTCGGAGCTATCTTTTGACAGCCCCCGCCACCTCTTCCTGATCACCACACAGGCCTTTAAGGTTTTACCGGATGAAAAGGGTGTGCCGGCTATCGCGGCGCTGACGGCCCTGTTACGTTCACTGGTTGTGGAGCAGGCCGCTTTTAGCTTCAGTTGGGTTGACAGCGACCGCCAGAGCCTGGAACGCATCCCCGCCCTGCTGGACGGCAAGACCTTCAACAATAAGCTAACCGCCCTGCGTAACGGACAGCTCTTTACGCAGGAATTCGAACACCTTCCGGCAAAAAGCGACGGTGCCTTCTGGGATAATTTCAATCAGCCCGTTATTCTGATCACCGGCGGAACAGGCAATCTGGCCGCCTTGTACATAGACTATATCAGTCAAAAATGCAGCGCCCGTTTTTATCTGCTGAGCCGCTCCGGATTTCCGGAGGCTAAGACGTGGAACGCCCCCGGTGCCCTGAATGAGGCACAACAGCGCAAAGCGGAGATATATGCCCGTGCCGAAAAAAGGGGCAGCCGTATTTCCTTTTTGCAAGCCGACATCAGCGTGGAGGGCGCCCTGGAAAAAGTCTGGCCCGCGGACTTGTCGCCGGATATCCTGATCCATGCCGCCGGTCTTGTGGGAAACAGTATCATCGTCCCCGTGGCGGGCCGGACGGACGGGTCTGCCGAAGAGACCTTTTCCGCCAAGGTCAAAGGAAGCGACCATGTTGTAAAATTTGCCCGGGAACATAATGTGCCCCGGGTATTCCTCCAATCGTCCCTTTCGGCCCTTCTGGGGGGATACGGTTTCGGCGCCTACGGAACGGCCAATGCCTATATGGATGCGCTGGCGCTTTCCCATGAGCAAGCGGGATTGATCACGGTAAACTGGGACGGCTGGATTTTTAACCCCGGCGATTCGGGGCATGGCATTAAGGCGGAACAGGCTCCGGCATTGTTTGACCTTCTTTTTTCACAAACCCACATCAACCAGATGGCCGTTTCCACGGAGAACCTGGATGAACGTTTTGAAAAGTGGCAGTACGGCCGGGCCGCGGAGGGGGAAAATGACGCGGAAGAGCGTACCCTGTATGACCGCCCCAACCTGCCCACCCCTTATGTCGCGCCGCGCAACGATCTGGAAAAAGAGATCGCCACGGTCTGGCAACAGCTTTTAGGTATCGGACAGGTGGGCATTCATGACGACTTTTTCGACCTGGGGGGCAACTCACTGATGGGCACCCAGCTTATATCACGCATGCGTGAACGCTTTAAAGTGGATGTACCGGTTAAAAGCCTTTTTGAGAATCCGACCATCGCCGGTGTGGCCGTGCAGATTGAACAGGCCCGTTCTACCACGGAGAAGCAGGAAGATATGTTAAGCGACATGCTGAGCAAGGTGGAAAATATGAGTGAGGAAGAGATCAAAGCCATGCTGAAAAGGAACGATTCTTAATTAGCAACCGCTGGTTTTAAAGGAAAAAGAAAACACATATGTCGATTTACGACCAAATAGCCAAGCTGCCCCCTGAAAAACGGGCGGTGTTAGAGATGATGCTTCAGGAACAGGGGGTGGATCTTTCACAAATGCCCATACTGCCCCGCAGCGGTGATGAGGAGAGCTTTCCCCTCTCCTTTGCCCAGCAGCGTTTATGGTTCCTGGATCAGCTGGAACCGGGCAGTCCGCTTTATAATATTTGTTCGCCGGTGCGCATTACCGGAGAGCTTAATGTTGAGGCCCTGCGCCGGGCCTTTGAGCTGATCGTGAACAAGCATGAAGTGCTGCGCACCACTTTTTTTAAAGAGGGCGCCGAAGCCCGGCAAAAAGTTCATAGTGACTTTAAGCTGGATTTTGAAATTATCGATCACGGCGCCACCGGAGATATTCACGAGGCCATCAAGGCGGAGGCCGGCCATTCCTTTAACCTGAGGGATAAGGCCCCGATACGTGTTCGTCTGTTTCGCCAGCATGACAAGGAACATGTGCTGGTATTGACCCTGCATCACATTGTATCGGACAACTGGTCCACCGGTGTGCTGATAAAAGAGTTTATGGAGCTCTACCCGCCCCTGGCCGCAGGAAAAACGGTTGACTTTACCCCCTTGACCATACAGTATGCCGATTTTGCCGCCTGGCAGCGTAAATGGCTCTCCGGGAAAACCCTGCAAAAACAACTGGATTACTGGACGGAAAAGCTGGACGGTCTGCCTCCGGTGCTTGACCTGCCCACGGACTTTCCCCGGCCGGCCTATCAAAGCCATAACGGGGATTACATTACCTTTCAGCTTGATACCGAAAACACGGCAGCCTTAAAAAAGCTGGCCGACGCCCATGACGTCACCCTGTTCATGGCCTTAATGGCCGCTTTTGAGATTCTGATGCTGCGTTATAGCGGCCAGGATGATTTTGCCGTCGGCACCCCCATCGCCAACCGCAACCGCGCCGAAACCGAGCCGCTGATCGGTTTTTTTATCAACACCCTGGTCATCCGTGCCGATGTGCGCGACAATCCCAGCGTGGCCACTTTGTTAAAACGGGTAAAGGAGACCATGATCGGCGCTTACGGTCATCAGGATTTGCCCTTTGAAACCCTGGTGGAGAAACTCGATCCCGAAAGAAGCATGAGCCACTCTCCCCTGTTCCAGACCATGCTGGTGTTTAACAATGCCCCCGTGGGCGCCCTGAAATTGCCCGGCGTTGAACTGGAACTGCTTGAGTTTGAAAACAAAACCACAAAATTTGATCTCATTTTTAATTTTACGGAACAGAATGAACGCCTCGATGGCAAGGTCGAGTATAACACCGATCTGTTTAAGGGCGAAACCGTTAAACGCATGATCCGCCACTTTGAACGCATCGTGCGGGAGATGAGCCGGGAGGCCACCCGGGAAATCGAACTGCTGCCCCTGCTAAGCTCCGCCGAACAAGAACAAGCGTTGCACCGGAGTAAGAAAAACAGCAGACGGGTACGGGCCACGGAACTTCTCATCCCTTCCATACTGGCACAATGTGAACTACGGGGCGAAAAAACGGCCCTGCGTGCCGGCAACACTTCGATGAGCTATGCCGGGCTGAGAAAACGGATTTATAGTCTGAGGAAGCAACTGCGGGATAAACATATCCAACCCGGTCAGGTAGTGGCCGTGCTGGCCCGGCGCTCACCACACACCGTGGCCGCCATGCTGGCGGTTATGGGACACGGCGCCGTCTATTTACCCATAGACCCGTCCTACCCGCGGGAGCGTTTACAATTTATGCTGGAAGACAGCGGAGCCGTCACCCTGATGGTGGAAGAAGAACTGGCCTCTTTGGGAAAGGAATTGTTTTCCGGCGAGCGCTTAACGGTAATGGATACAAATGATCAGGCTGCCGCGGCAGAGCCCGGGGACGCGCCGGGGGAAGAGGCCCCCGCCTATCTGATTTATACCTCCGGCTCCACTGGGAAACCCAAGGGCGTGCTCGTCAGTCATCGCGCCATGGCCGACCATACCGTGGACATGACGCAATACTTTACCCTGAGCGCGGATGATGTGACCCTGCAATTCGCGGCCATGAACTTTGACGCCTCCCTGGAGCAGATATTATCCCCCCTGCTGGCCGGGGCCACCATCGTTATGCGTGATGAGGATATCTGGCCCGTGGAACGCTTCGCCGAAAAGATAAACGAATACGGCCTGACCGTGGTCAATCCCACTACCGCTTACTGGAACCTGTGGTGTGCCTATCTGCAAAAAAACGAAAAGGAAATCACCTGTCCCACCCTGCGTCTGGTAATTTCCGGTGGCGATGCCATGAGCCCCGCCGCCTTAAAACAGTGGTGGGCCTCGCCTTTCCGGCAGGTAAGACTGATCAATGCCTACGGGCCCACGGAGACGGTCATTACCGCCACCTGTTATGACGTGCCCGCCGATGAGACTGTCCTGGAACGCTATCACAGTATCCCCATCGGCACGGCCAACGCCAACCGCGAGCTTTATGTGTTGGATAACCACCGCAACCTGCTGCCCCCGGGTCTGCCCGGCGAACTGTGCATTGCCGGCGACAATCTGGCCCTGGGTTATCTGAACCGTCCGGAGGAGGAAAGCGCCGCTTTTGTCCCCCATCCGTTTGCGGAGAAGGGGCGGATGTATCGCACGGGAGACAAGGTGCGCCTGCATGATGACGGGAATCTGGAATTTATGGGCCGCGTGGATCAGCAGGTAAAAATTCGCGGCTTCCGAATCGAACCCGGCGAGGTGGAAAACATCCTGGCCGCGCATCCCGATCTGGATACGGCCCTGGTGGCGGTTAAAAGGGATGGTCATGGCGAAAAACAACTGGTGGGCTATTTCCGCCCCCATGCCGGTAGCCGGCCGGAGATCAGCGCATTAAGAGACTTCCTGCAAAAACAACTGCCGCCTTACATGGTACCCGCGGCTTTTATCGAGTTGGACACCATCCCCATGCTTCCCGGCGGCAAGGTCAACCGCCGCGCCCTGCCGGTTCCCGAAGACCTGCGCAGCCAGCTCAGCGCCGAATATGTGGCGCCGCGCACCGAAACGGAAGAAGAACTGGCCGCCATCGTCGCCTCGGTGTTGCGCATTGAGAAAGTGGGGGTTTATGACAATTTTTTCGAACTGGGCGGCCACTCCATGCTGGGAACACAGGTAATGTCCCTGATACAGGAAAAATTCGCGGTGGAAGTCCCCCTGCGTGTGCTGTTTGAGAACCCCACCGTGGACGGTATCGCCGCCGCCATAACCGAGGCGCTGACCGAATCCCTGGATGAAGAGGAACTGGCCGATTTACTGGGAGACGTCACCGACTTATCCGATGACGATCTCAACGCCCTATTAAATGAAGATTAGAACGACAGGAATTAACAACCTTTATGAGCGATCTTTCCAAAAAGCTGCAAAACCTAAGCCCTGAACAGCGCGAACTTCTCCTGAAAAAATTACAGGCCCGCAAAAAAAAGAGTACGGCAGAAAGCCGCCCGGAAACCATACAACCCCGGCCGGACAGGGAGAGCTATCCCCTCTCCTATGCCCAGGAGCGTTTATGGTTTTTTGACCAGCTTGTTCCCGGAAGCCCGCTGTACAACATCAGTGCGGCGGTTAAGTTTTACGGCCCCTTAAACGCGGCCCATCTGGAAAAAAGCATCAATGCCGTTGTCGAGCGTCATGAGGTTTTGCAGGTTTTCTTCCGCACCGAAAAAGGGGCGCCTGTTCAGCATAAGGCGGAGGGGCTTTTTATCCCCCTGATCATGGAAAATAAGGATGCCCGTTCCCTGGAAGAGATCGCCGCCGCCGAGGCCCAGACTCCTTTTGACCTAACCCGGGCCCCGCTTATCCGTACCCGGCTGATCCGTCTGGACGAACAGACACATGTTTTGATGCTGACCATCCACCACATTGTGGCCGATGGCTGGTCCATGGGCGTTTTCATCAATGAGACGGCCCGCTTTTACCGCCGTTTCAACGGAGATACCTCCGTCACGCTCGAGGCCCTGCCCATCCAGTATTTTGATTATGCCTGGTGGCAAAAAAATGCCGCCGATGAAAAAAAGCTGCGTAAACAACTCGATTTCTGGTCTTCCGAACTGAAAGGCATGCCCACACTGCTGGAATTGCCCTTCGACCATAAGCGTGAGGCCGTGCAAAGTTTTAAGGGAAGTCATCATCACTTTTCCATTGACGCGGCCACCACAAAAAGACTGCATGAATTATCCCGGCAGGCGGGTACCACCTTATTCATTACTCTGCTGGCCGCCTTCCAGACCCTGCTGTACCGCTATTCCCATCAGGATGACTTCGGCGTGGGCATCCCCATTGCCAACCGCAATAAAAAAGAGCTGGAAACCCTGATCGGATTTTTTGTCAACACTCTGGTGATCCGCGCCCGCTGTCAGGGAGATATCTCTTTTCTCGATTTTCTCTCCCGGGTTAAAAAACGGGCCTTCCAGGCCTATGACCATCAGGATGTGCCGTTTGAACAGGTGGTGGAGAAGGTACAACCCCAAAGGAACAACCAGGTTTCCCCTCTTTTCCAGGTGATGTTTGAACTTCAGGGCGACGCCCTGGCCGGGCTCAATTTCGGCGATCTGACCCTGGAAAACATAGATTTTGAAACGGGTACGGCAAAATTTGATCTGCTGTTGATCATGGAAGACTGCCGTGACAGCCTCCATGGTGTCATCGAATACAACAGCGCCCTGTTTGAACCGGAAACGATCGAACGCATGATGCACCATTTCACCCATCTACTGGAACAGATCGGCCGCGAGCCGCGCACCGCCCTGAATCACATCAATCTTCTGACGCCGGCAGAGAAAAAGGCCATACTCGGGGACTGGAATCAAACGGAAGAGGACTACCCGCAAAGGCCGTTCATCCATCAGTACACGGAGCGTTTCGCCCGGGAACATCCGGAACACCCCGCCCTGTTGTTTGATGAGGGCCGGATCAGCTATGCCGATTTTGAGCGGCGCAGCAATCAACTGGCCCGCCTGTTGATCGCCGAAGGCGTGGGACGGGACAACCGTGTCGGTGTTTGCATGGAACGTTCGGTGGAAATGGTAATCACCCTGCACGCGATTTTAAAGGCCGGTGGCGCCTATGTTCCATTCGATCCGCACCATCCCGCCGACCGCCGCGCCTATATGTTGAAAGATTCCGGCGTAAAGCTGATGATTACCCAGCCGGCACTTAAGGGATTGTTTGATAAACAGCCGGTTAAAACCCTTGTTCTCGAGAGGGATTTGGGAATGCTCAATTCCCAGGCGGCCGATGCTCCGCAGGTTGAAATCGACCCGCGTCAATTGGCCTACATGATCTACACCTCCGGTTCCACGGGTAAACCCAAGGGCACCCTGCTGGAACATCGCGCCATCCTCAACCGTCTGATCTGGATGCAAAGGAGCTATCCCCTGGGCATGAGCGATGTTGTTTTGCAAAAAACACCGTTCAGCTTCGACGTCTCCGTCTGGGAGTTTTTTTGGCCCTTCATGTACGGTGCCACCCTGGCCGTGGCTCATGCCGAGGGTCATAAGGATACCGCCTATCTTTGCGACATCATCCGGAGCCACGGCGTTACCACCATGCACTTTGTACCACCCATGCTCAAGGTCTTTCTGGAAAACCGGCAAAGCGCGGAATGCCGCTCGCTGAAACGGGTTATCTGCTCGGGAGAGGCTTTGCCCTATGCCCTGAGCCAACAATTTTACCGCACCCTGCCGGATACGACCCTGATCAACCTGTACGGGCCGACGGAAGCAGCGGTTGATGTAACCGCCTATATCTGCCCACAGGAGCGATCCGATAAAAAGCTGCCCATCGGCAAGCCGATAGCCAATACCCGGGTTTATATCCTGGATGAGGCCCTCAATCCCGTACCGCCGGGCGTGGCGGGCGAGCTCTACATCGCCGGGGTGCAACTGGCGCGCGGTTATGCCAACCGGCCGGCTCTGACCGCGGAAAAATTCATAGCCAATCCCTATACCTCCGCCAACGGCGGCCGGATGTATAAAACCGGCGACCTGTGCCGCTATCTTCCCGACGGCAACATCGAATATCTGGAACGTATCGACCATCAGGTTAAGGTGCGCGGTTTCCGCATCGAACTGGGTGAAATAGAAGCGGTGTTGCTTGATCACCCGAAAATTAAAGAATGTGTCGTACTGGTACGGGGTGAGTCCGCGGAAAAGGCCATCACCGCCTGGTATGTTACGGAAAACGGTCAGGAAATTCCGACGGACGACCTGCGCCAATATGCCGGCCGGAAACTTCCCGACTATATGATTCCCGGCTTTTTCATCGCCCTAAAAAGCTTTCCGCTAACCGCCAACGGGAAAATCGACCGCCGCGCCTTGCCGGACATCAACATAGAGACTTCCCGTGCCAAGGCCCGTTTTGTTTCCCCCCGGAACCGGCTGGAGTCTTACCTGGCAGAGGTCTGGCAGGATATTCTCGGTGTTTCGAGAATCAGTATGTATGACAATTTCTTCGATCTGGGGGGGAACTCGCTTAAGGCGGCGGTGCTGATGAACCGCTTGCAGGAGGTGGTGGAGCAAAAATTGCATGTGGGCATGATCTTTCAGGCTCCGCGTATCGCCGAATTTGCCATGTTTGCCCAGGAATATTTTTCCCAGGAAGTGCTGAAACAATTCAATGTTTCCTTTCCCGAACAAAAGAACTATGTCCTGTCCAGCAGTCCCATATCGGCCAAAAACAAGCTGCGTGAGGAAGACATCGAACTCTTCCGGGGCATTGTACGGCCCCTGGCCCCGCGCACGGTTCCTCCGGTGCACAAGGCTAAAAATAAAAAAGCCGTTTTTCTGCTTTCCCCGCCACGCTCAGGCTCCACCCTGTTGCGGGTCATGTTGGCCGGGAATCCGGGTCTGTTTTCACCACCGGAGTTAGACCTTCTCTCCTTCAATACCATGGGCGAGCGTTATCGCTTTTTTAAGGAAGAAAAGCTGCCGCTGTGGCTGGAAGCCACCACCCAGGCCCTGAAAGAGATCAAACACCTCTCCACCGCAGAGGCCGAAAAGATTATGCGTGATATCGAAAACAAGGATACCACGGTAAAGGACTTTTATCATTTTCTGCAGGAGGGGCTCCAGCAGAAACTGCTGGTCGACAAGACACCGTCCTATGCCCTGGATCCGGCCATCCTGCAACGGGCCGAAGAGGATTTTGACCAGCCGCTCTATATCCATCTGTTGCGGCATCCCTACGCCATGATCTATTCTTTTATCGAAGCCAAGCTGGATAAAAACTTTTTTAAGTACAAACACCCCTTTAACCGTCAGCAACTGGCAGAACTGATCTGGCTTAACAGTCATCAAAATATTCTGGACTTTTTGCAGCGGATACCGGGTGAGCGGCATATCCTGCTGCGTTTTGAAGATTTGCTTTTCCGGCCGGAAGCGGAAATACGGCGTCTGTGTGATTTTCTGTCCCTCCCCTTTTCCGAAGAAATGCTTCAGCCGTATCAGGGGCAAAAAATGACCGACGGCCTTAAGGACAGCTCACAGATGGTTGGTGATTTTAAATTTTACCTGCATCAAAACATCAACAACAATGTTGCCGATAAATGGCGCAAATTCCATAAGGAAGATTTTCTGTCGGCGCGGACGGAAGAACTGGCCGCCTTGTTTAATTACGAAACCCGGACGGAAATATCCCCGTCTGTTTTTTCCGCCGAACTGACCCGTATCAAAAGCGTGGCCCGGCAAACCTATATGCCGCTTTCCTTTGCCCAGCAGCGTCTGTGGTTTATTGACCAGCTGGAACCGGGTAACAAGCAATACAACGTACCGGGAGCCATACGCATCCACGGAGCGGTGGAGAGCAGGCTGTTTGAGCAAAGCCTGAATTTTCTGATAAACCGGCATGAAATCCTGCGCACCACCTTTCACACGGTGGAAGGACAGGGCATGCAAAAAATCCACGGCCGTTTTCATTGTAAGCTCAGGGTACACGACCTGCGCGCCCTGCCCTTTGGCGAGGCGGAAGACAAAGCGCGCCAACTGGTGGAAGCCCTTTCCCGGGTGAGCTTTCAACTGGATACGCTGCCCCTGTTTCATACGGATCTGATCCGTTTGCGGGAAGATGAATCCATACTGGTGCTGGTGGCCCACCACATCATTACCGACGGTTGGTCGAACGGTATATTCATTCACGAGCTGAGCCGGAATTACGACCGTCTTGTGGAAAAACAGCAGCCGGACACGGCTCCCCTGGCCATACAATATGTAGATGTGGCCGTCTGGCAGCGCGAGTGGATCGAAAGCGACCATGCCCGCCGTCAGTTGCAATTTTGGGAGAAAGAACTGGCGGGAGCGCCTCCGCTGCTGGAAATCCCCACCGATTTTCCGCGCAAAGCGGGAGGCCAGGCCGAGGGGAGGCGCATTTATTTTGATCTGGGCGAAGACCTTTCCCGGCAAATACGCAACTGCTGTACCGACGAAGGCACCACCGCCTTTATGGTTCTCATGGCTGCCTTTCAGACATTGATGCATCATTATGCCAACCAGAACGATGTGCTTATCGGCACCCCCGTGGCCGGACGAACACAAAAAGAAATGGAAGCCCTGATCGGCTTTTTTGTCAATACCATCGTTATGCGTACCCGTTTTAAAGAAGGTGACCGTTTTCGCGATGTTTTGGCCCGGGTTCAGGAGAAGGCGCGGGAAATACTCAGCCATCAGGATTACCCTTTTGAAAAGCTGCTGGACGCCCTTAAGGTGGAACGCAGTCTGGAACACACCCCTCTTTTTCAGGTGATGTTTTCCATGCAGGGGGATGATACCCGCGAGTTTAGCAAACACTTTCAGGTAAAGCCTTACCGCACCGACAGCGGTACGGCCAAATTTGACCTGTTGCTGGAAATGTTTGACAGTGATAATTTACGCGGCGCCTTTGAGTACAACAGCGCCCTGTTCCGCGATGACACCATTGAACGGCTGCTGGAACATTATAAACACCTCCTGCGGCAGGTGGTTAGCGCTACGGATACCCCGGTGCGGAACATCACCCTCTGTACCGGTGATGAGCAAGGCAAGCTCCTTTATCAGTGGAACCGGACGGAGGTGCGCTACGACACGGGGAAAACCGTACCGGAACGGATCATGGAGCAGGCGGGGAAAACACCCGACGCTCCGGCATTGACCTATGAGGGCAAAACGATCCCTTACGATGAGTTTGACCGGCGGATAAACCGGCTGGTTCACATCCTGAGGGAAAGCGGTTTGAAAAAGGAAGACCGCGTGGGCGTATGCCTGCAGCGCTCCGATAAGCTGGTAATCGCCCTGCACGGCATTATGCGCGCCGGAGGCGTTTATGTGCCGCTGGATCCGGCGCATCCGCTGGAGCGTACACGTTTTATGCTGGAAGACGCCGGAGCGCCGATCGTTATCACCTCCTCAGACCTGAGCGAAAAATTTGCCGATACGACGACCCGGTTGGTGCTAACCGACCACTGGGATAAAGAGCTGGACGGTACAGGCGCGCCTGTGCCAAAAACGGATTTCCATCCCCGGCAACTGGCCTATATGATATACACCTCCGGCTCGACAGGCAAGCCCAAGGGTACCCTGTTACCCCATGAGGGTTTTCTTAACCGTTTGCAATGGATGCAGCAGGCCTACCCGCTGACGGAAGCGGATACGGTTCTGCAAAAAACCCCCTTTAGTTTTGATGTTTCTGTCTGGGAATTTTTCTGGCCTTTTATGTATGGCGCGCGACTGGTGGTGGCCCGGGAGGAAGGACACAAGGATACGGCCTATCTTACGGAGCTGATCCGACGGGAACATATCACCACCATGCATTTTGTGCCGCCCATGCTCAAGGTATTCCTGGAGGATCCTGCCGCCGCCGGCTGTGCTTCCCTGAAAAATGTTATCTGCTCGGGCGAGGCCCTGCCCTACGCCCTGAGCCGCGATTTTTACCGCATTCTGCCCTCGGCGCGGCTGCATAACCTTTACGGCCCCACGGAGGCCTCCATCGACGTCAGCCACTACACCTGCCCAAGTCAACGGGAGGATGAGAAACTGCCCATCGGCCGTCCCGTGGCCAATACACAGCTCTACATTCTCAATCCGGCATTGAACCCGGTGCCCGTGGGTGTTTCCGGTGAACTGCATATCGGCGGCGTTCAACTGGCCCGCGGCTACGCCAACCGTCCCGATCTGACCGCAGAGAAGTTTATCCCGGATCCTTTCAGCAGCCGTCCCGGCGCACGCATGTATAAAACCGGCGATGTGTGCCGTTTTCTGCCAAACGGGGAGATCGAATACATCAGCCGCATCGACCATCAGGTCAAGGTGCGCGGTTTCCGTATTGAACTGGGGGAGATCGAACAGGCTCTGCGCCACCTGCCCTCCGTGGAGGATTGCGTGGTACTGGTACGTGCTTTCGGCAGCAGTGAAAAAGCCCTGGTGGCCTATATCGTCAGCCGTGACGAACAGCCGTCGCCGGGTGCCCTGCGTGAGGAGCTAAAATCGGCCCTGCCCGATTATATGATTCCCTCGGCCTGGATTTTTGTGGAGGCCATTCCCCTGACCGCCAACGGAAAGATCGACCGCAAAGCCCTGCCCGATCCCTCGGAACTGGGTCGCAGCCGGTTGGAAACAAGTTATGTGGCTCCCCGGAATGAACGGGAGGCCCTGCTGGCCGAACTTTGGCAGAAAACGCTCAAATTGGAAAAAGTGGGTGTTTTGGACAATTTCTTTGAACTGGGCGGTGATTCCATCGTGGGCATACAGCTTATTTCCGCCGCCGGACGCGCGGGACTCAGCTTTACCCCCCGCGAGTTGTTTGAATACCCGACCATCGAAGGACTGGCGGCCGTGGCCCGCGAGGGTGTGGCCATACACGCCGAACAGGAGCCGGTCTCCGGCGCGCTTACCGCCACTCCCATACTCCGCTGGTTTTCGGAACTCCCCCTGGCCCGGCGTCATCATTGGAACCAGTCGATCATGCTGAAAAGTCATGAAGAGCTGGATACCACCCTTTTGGAAAAAGTGGCGCACACCCTTTTCACCCATCATGACATGCTGCGCCTGCGCTGGCCGGATAGTGGTCCCGAGATCGCTGCGCCTGCGGAACAGGATATTTTTGCCCGGTATGACCTAAAAAAGCTTGACCTGAAACGGCAACAGGAAGAATTGCAGGCAATAGTCCGCCGCACGCAGGCGGGACATGATTTTATAAACGGTCCCCTGTTTAAAATGGTCTATATTTCCCTGGACGGCCGTTTGGGAGACCGTCTGTTTATCTCCATGCACCATACGGTGGTGGACGCCGTTTCCTGGCGTATTTTACTGGAAGACCTGCAATGGGCCTATGCCCGGCTGCAGGAAGGGGCGGAACCCTCTTTGCCTGCCAAATCGACCTCGTTCCGCTATTGGGCCGAACGCTTACAAAGATATGCCCGGGAACACGACTGGCAGGATGAACTGAATTTCTGGCAGCGGCATATCGGCGCGGAGGCCGTTACGCTTACGGCCGACGGTAAAGGCGAAAACCTGCAAAAGGAGATGAAAACCCTTTCGGTAAGCCTGTCGGCCGCCTTAACCGACAAGCTGCAACGGGAAGTGCCGGAGACCTATAACACACGCATCGTGGAAAATATACTCAGCGCTCTGTTCATGGCCTGGCGCCGGCTTCACGGAAAACGGAGCCTGCTCATCGACATGGAGGGTCACGGCCGGGAAGCCCTGTTCGAAGAGGTGGATCTGGCCCGTACCATCGGCTGGTTTACCACGCTCTACCCCTTTCATCTGCATACCACGGCCGGGGATACGGGTGAAATCATTAAAAACATTAAGGAAGATTTCCGTTCCATTCCCGGAAACGGCATGGGCTACGGGCTGATGCGCTACCTGGCCGGGGATGAAATACGCGCGGCCATGGCCGGGCTGCCCCGGGCCACCGTCCTGTTTAACTATCTCGGTCAGTTTGAGCAGGATGAAGCCATGAAAAGACGTTTTGAGATGATGCCCGGCGAAACCGGGGACGAGGTGGGGCCGCTGAACAGGCGCAGTCACCTGCTTGAGATTACTTCAAGTATTTTGGACGGTAAATTGAATTTCAACTTTAACTATTCCGCCGGTACGCTTGAAGAAAGCGGAATCGAGTCCCTGGCCCGGCAGCTTATAGCGGCCCTTGAGGAAATCATTGAACACAGCCTGAGCGGGGATGCGGGCGGCTATACGCCATCGGATTTCAGTGAAGCGGGCGTGGATCAGGACGAGTTGGATGATATTCTGTCCGAGCTGGATGACCTGGAATAGCCGCCTGCCGGGGTTTAAGGGCTCTGCAAAAAAAGCAAATGATGATAAAAGTTTTACAGCTTATTTTGTGACATACGGAATACGGCAAAGCGGAAAAAACGGATAAATTGCCCTTTTCCCCGAGAATCCTGTTTTATCGGGAAGAAACGGCGGGGATGTGATACCGGCATTCAAGAGAAAAATACTAAACAGAAGCGTAACCCATGTCTGAAAATTACACCAAAAAACCACTTCTGGTCAGCGGCCTGCAACGATCCGGTACAACCTGGACGGCGAAAATGATCGCCTTGTCACCGGAGATGTTTTACGTTCTGGAACCGTTTAATTTTTTAAGGGAACCGATCCACCTGTTTGGGGCCGGTACCAATTTCCCGTTTTTTCCCGAAGTGGATGAAGAGTTGTTTCTTAAAATGCGCAGCGGACTGGGGCTTAGTCTGAGCGGGCAGGAATTAAAGATATACATGAAGCAGTCATCCTCGCCCAAGTACCATTTGTATCACCTGGTGCGTTACTTTACCCTCAACCATCGCCTTAAAAAACATATGCGCCCCGTTATTCAGGATCCCTTTGCCATCTTCATGGCCCCCTGGCTTGGCCGCCGGCTCGATATCCGCATGCTTTTTCTGTTCCGCCATCCCGCGGCATACATCAACAGTATGAAAAGGATGAAGTGGGGCTTTAACTTTGACTGGCTGGCCCGGCAGGAGGCGCTTATGGAGGAAGTGCTGGCGGACTTCAGAGACGAGATACTCAAATGGGCGCCGCAAGAGTTCATTCCCTTTAGCATCGAAACCCAGGCCCTGGTGTGGAATATCTTTACCACGGTTATGCTGCGGTATCGCGATGGACACAAGGACTGGCTTTTTTACCGCCATGAAGACCTTTCCAGGAAACCTATCGAAAGTTTTAAAAAAATATACCGGGAAATTGGTCTTGTCTATGATGATTCGATAATAAGACAAATAGAAAAATTCACGGGCGCCCAAAACCGCACGGCGGCTAAGGAGGGTAAAATGCACACTCTCCGGCGCAACAGTCTGGAGAACATAAAGATATGGCAGTCCCAGCTATCCACCGGGGAAATAGATACGATTCGTCATTTAACCTCCCCGGTAAGCGATAAACTATACAGCGATGAAGATTGGAATTAATAAGCCTATATGAATAAAAATACGTCCCCTAAAAAAAATATAGAAGATATCTATCCCCTGTCACCGATGCAGCAAGGCATGTTGTTCCATGCCCTGCTGGAACCGGACAGCCCGACCTATAACGAGCAGATGTTTTTCAAGCTCCGCGGCACGATAGATATGGAGCGTTTTAAACAGGCCCTGAGCAACCTCATACAGCGGCATGCCGTTTTACGCACGGCCTTTATCTACAAAAAAAGTGAAAAACTGCTTCAGGTGGTTCGTAAAACCGTTGATCTGCCGTTGACCTTGCTGGACTGGCAGGATCTGTCCGCCGATGAACAGGACAGGGCTTTCCGACGGCTGTTGGACGAAGACCGGCGCCGGGGGTTTAATCTGTCCAAGGCGCCGTTACTGCGCATCCATCTTATCCGCCTGAACAAAGAACGGTGGCAGGTATTGTGGAGCAATCACCATATTATTCTGGACGGCTGGTCCAACCCGGTGCTGCTGAAGGAGCTCTTTTTCTTTTATGAATCCGCCATGCGGGGCGGCCGGGTGGACTTGCCGCCGGCCCGGCCCTTTAAAGAATACATCGTCTGGCTGCAAAAACAGGATAAGGAACAAGCGACCCGGTACTGGAAGGAACTTCTGGCCGATGTCAGCGCCCCCACGCCCTTTAATGTGGACAGGCTGCCCAATCCCGTAACCCGGGCCGATCGTTATGGCAAGAAAAGTATCCGCCTTACCGTGGAGGAGGCGGAGCAGGTACGGCAGATGGCCCGGCGGGAAAACGTTACCATCAATACCGTGGTTCAGGGGGCCTGGAGTCTGCTGCTGCACCACTACAGCCGTGAGGAA
Organism: Calditrichales bacterium; assembly: GCA_015493745.1. Lineage (GTDB taxonomy): Bacteria > Calditrichota > Calditrichia > Calditrichales > J004 > J004. The sequence continues at coordinate 51,294 of WGCN01000029.1, read as the reverse complement.
AAAGTTATTTTCGGCGCCACGGTTTCGGGACGCCCGGCTCAGATTCCCGATGTGCAAAATATGGTGGGCCTGTTTATCAATACCCTGCCCATGCGCGTAAACCTGGAGGGCGAAAAAGCCACCAATTTCTGGTTGCGGGAAATCCAGCAACAGGGGCTCGCCTTGCGCGACTATGAATACAGCGCCCTGGCCGATGTTCAAAAACAAAGCGGCGTGGAAGGAACCCTGCCCCTTTTTGAGAGCATTCTGGTTTTTGAAAACTACCCGGTGGAAGAGGAGATGGGTAAACAAAAAACCAGCCTGACTCTGACCGATTTTGCCGTTTACGAACAGACCAACTTCCCGCTGACACTCCTGATAGCGGCCGACCGCGAACTGATCATCGACGCCTCCTACCAGCCCACCCGTTTTACGGAAGAGGCCATCGCTTCCATGCTGCAACACATGAAGAACCTGATTCTTTCCCTGGCCCGTAACGGCACGGCCCCGTTACGGTATCACCAGCTTCTCTCCCCGCCGCAGGCGAAAGAGATGATCCGCCATTGGAACGAAACGGAAACGGCCTATGATGCCGCTGAAATCCTGCCCGTCCGCTTTGAGCGCCAGGCCGCGGCAACCCCCGGACGGACGGCGCTTGTTTTTGAGGAGGAACGGTTAAGTTATTCGCAGTTCAACCGTGCCGTCAATCGCCTGGCCCATCACCTGATAAAAATGGGCGTACGGCCGGATGACCGTATCGCGGTGTATATGGAGCGCTCCATCGAACTGGTGCTTGCCCTTTACGCCATCCATAAAGCCGGGGCCGCCTATGTGCCCATCGCCCCCGATAACCCGCGCGATCGTGTCCTTTTCATGCTGGAAGACAGTAATGCCCGTCTGTTGCTATGCACGGCGCACCATAAGGATGATGCCCTGCTCAGGGGACAAAACATCCTGGTGGTGGATCGCCAGGCCCTGCCCGAAGAGCGTGACGACAATCCGCCGCTGCATCCGGAGCCGCAACAAGCGGCCTATATGATTTACACCTCCGGTTCCACCGGCCGGCCCAAGGGCACACTGGTTTCCCACGAGGCCATACGCAATCGCCTGCAATGGATGCAGGACACCTTCCCCCTCACCGAGGAGGATCGTATTTTACAAAAAACCCCCTTCACCTTTGACGTTTCCGTCTGGGAGTTTTTCTGGCCCCTGATGTATGGCGCCACGCTGGTCATTGCCCGTCCCGGCGGACATAAGGATACCGCCTATCTGGTGGAGGCTATCCGTGATCATCAGGTTACAACCATACACTTTGTGCCGCCCATGTTGCAGGTTTTTCTGGAAGCATGGCAGGTGGAAACGTGCCGGTCGCTGAAAAGAGTAATCTGCAGCGGCGAAGCGCTTCCCTATGATCTGAAAAATCGCTTTTTCTCAAAACTGAACGCCGAACTGCACAATCTTTACGGTCCCACGGAAGCGGCCGTTGACGTCACCTGGTACCCCTGTCCCGTGGAATCACCCTACGCCCTGCTTCCCATAGGATTGCCGGTGGCCAATACCCGTATCTATGTTCTGGATGAGCGGCTGAATCCCGTGCCGGTGGGCGTACCCGGTGAATTGTTCATCGCCGGCGTGCAACTGGCGCGCGGCTATCACCGCCGACCGGGCCTGACGGCGGAAAAATTTATCGCCGATCCCTACGCATCCGTCCCCGGTACCCGTATGTACCGCACCGGCGATCTGGTGCGCCGTTTGCCCGATGGCCATATCGACTATCTGTCACGGATCGATTTTCAACTGAAAATACGCGGTTTCCGCATCGAGCTGGGCGAAATTGAACATCATCTGGCGCAGCTTCCGCAAATTCGTGAGGCCGTTGTCACGGTGTATGAGCCCCAGGCGGGCAACAAACAACTGGCGGCGTATGTCATACCCGCATCCCGGGCGGAGATCGACCCGCAAGGCATGCGTTCCGCCCTGGCCTCCCGGCTGCCGGATTATATGATCCCCGTGCATATCATCCCCCTGGAAGACTTCCCGCTCACTCCCAACGGTAAGGTGGATCGCCGGGCCCTGCCGAAGCCGGGCCCCGTAACGGACAGCCCGCAAACCGTCGTCGCTCCCACCAATGAGATCGAACGGACAATCCACTCCATCTGGCAGGACATTCTGGAAACGGACAACATCAGTATCCATACCGATTTTTTTCAGTTGGGAGGACACTCCATCCTCGCAACGCGGCTGGTGACGCGCTTTCGCCAGGCCTTTGACGTGGAAATCCCCCTGGCGGCCCTGTTCGAGGCCACCACCATCGCCCGCCAGGCCCTGCTGGTGGAAATGGAGCAGGCCATGGGCAATAAACCGGCCCTTCCTCCGCTGGAACCCGTGTCCCGGAATGACCGCTTACCGGTTTCCCTGCCGCAACAGCGCCTGTGGTTTATCGATCAGTTTAACCCGGGCACCACAGCTTACAATATCAATCTGGCTTTGCGCATACACGGCCCCCTGGAGCGGGAGATTCTGCAGCAAAGCATCCGGTTGGTGGTGGAACGTCATGAGATATTGAGAACTTCTTTTACCAACCGCGACGGTACCCCTTATCTGACCATTCATCCCGAATACCGTTTCGAGCTGGAATTTGACCAGAATACAAAGCCGCAGCGCATGACCGATCTGATACGGTCAGCCACCTCGGAAATGGCCGCCACGGTTTTTGACCTGAGCAAACTGCCCTTATTGCGCATGAAGATCATCGCCCTCGGTGAAGAAGATTATCTGCTCTGCGGGGTAATCCATCACATCATCAGCGACGGTCTCTCCATGGGCATCCTGATCCGGGAAGTGTTGCAAAACTACGATGCTCTTTCCCGCGGGGAAAATCCGCAACCGCCTCCTTTGCCCTTTCAGTACGCCGACTATGCCCACTGGCAGCGTCAATGGCTGAGCGGCGATATACTCGAACGGCATATCGGCTACTGGAAAGAACATATCGGCCTTCAGCCGCCTGTTTTGGAGTTACCGACCGATTTTCCCCGGCCCGCCGTGCAAACCTTTAACGGCCGTCAATTTGATTTTGAACTGGAATCCGGCCTGACGCAGGCCCTGAACCGTTTCAGCCGGGAAAACGGGGTCACTCTGTTTATGACGCTGATGACCGCCTGGCAAATCCTGCTGCACCGTTACAGCCGTCAGCACACCATCCTCATCGGAACGCCGGTTACGGGCCGCCTGCTGGAGGAGGCCAATGCCCTGATCGGTTTTTTCGTCAACACGCTGGTGATCAAGGGCCAATACGACAGCGATACCACCCTGAAGGAGGCCCTGATGCGCATACGCCGGAACGTACTGGAGGCGCATGCCCATCAATCCCTGCCGTTTGAACAGTTGGTGGATTTGCTGCAGCCCGAGCGCGATCTGTCCCATCCTCCCTTGTTCCAGGCGGCCTTTATCCTGCAGAACCGGCAAACAACGGAACCGGAAATCTCCGGGCTGCGGTTTGAGGAGATCGTTCCCGATTCGGTGGTGGCCAAGGTTGACATCAGCCTCTATGCCAGCGAAACCCGTGAAGGGCTGCGTTTACGGCTGGAATACAACAGCGATCTGTTCCGGGAAAACACCATTGAACGCATGGCCCGGCATCTGAGCATGCTGCTATCTTCCATGACGGCCAACCCCGCCGGTCGCGTAAGCCGATTAAATTTCATGCCGGATGAGGAACAAGCCCTGCTGCTTTCCGGCGCGCGGGCCGCAGCGCAGGAAGACATACCCTTTTCCGCTGTTCCCCGGGCCTTTAAAGCCGTGGCCGCCGGGGATCCCGGCCATGCGGCCTTGATTATGAATGAGCGGATTGTCTCTTACGGAGAACTGGATACCCTGTCGGATTCCGTGGCCGGGAAGTTGATTAACATGGGCGTGACACCGGGAAGCCTGGTGGGTATATGCATGTCCCGCGGCCCGGAAATGATCATCGCCATGCTGGCCATTCTAAAGGCGGGCGCGGCCTACCTGCCGCTTGACCCCACCTATCCGGCGGAACGCCTGCGTTATATGACCGGAGACTCCAACACCACGCGCATATTAACCAACGCGGAAACCGCCGCCCACAGCCGGGCCGTATTTGGTGAACATATCAGCCAATATACCTTGGAAACCCTGCTGGATTTGAAGGATACATCACAAGAAATGCCGGAGATTCACCCGCAGCAGACGGCTTATGTTATATACACTTCCGGTTCAACGGGTAAACCCAAAGGAACCCTGTTGCATCATGCCGGCCTGCTGAACCTGGCCCGCGAACAAAAAAAGGCTTTCCACATAGACAAAGAGAGCCGCATACTGCAATTTGCGTCGCTTAGTTTTGACGCCGCCACCTGGGAAACCTTTATGGCCCTGCTCAACGGCGCCACCCTGATATTGATCGACAGCGAAACACAGGCCTCGGTGGAAAAGCTGCAGGAAGCGCTGGTGGAACGAAACATTAGCACCGTTACCCTGCCGCCTTCGGTGCTGTCACTTTTCGATGACCGGCCCATGCCCGGCCTGCGTACCATTATCACCGCCGGAGAAAAATGTCCCCAGGCGCTGGTTAAACGTTTTCAACCCGGACGTCAGATGGTCAATGCCTATGGCCCCACGGAAACCACCGTTTGTGCCAGCCTGTATGAGACCGATGCCCGCGAAGAGGCCGATCCGCCCATCGGCTATCCCCTCGGCGGCTTTGATCTACATGTCCTTGACGAACATTTGCAACTTCTGCCCGTGGGCGTACCCGGGGAGCTGTGCATCGGGGGCGTGGGCCTGGCTCACGGCTATCTCAATCGCCCCGATCTTACGGAAGAAAAATTTATCGCCCACCCCTATGGCCCTCCCGGAGCGCGGCTCTATCGCAGCGGCGACCTGGTAAAGCGACGAGACGACGGGGCCATCGAGTTTCTGGGCCGTATCGATCATCAGGTCAAATTGAGGGGTTTCCGTATCGAATTGGGGGAAATCCAAAACAGTCTGCTTGCTATCGATGAGGTACAGGACGCTTATGTGATGGTACGGGAAGATATCACCGGAGAGCAACGGTTAACCGCCTATATTGCCACGGCCGAAGAGTTGAAAAGTGTGGCTCTGAGAAAGGTGCTGGCCGAGCATCTGCCGGAATATATGATCCCGGCCTCTTTTGTGTTTATGAAAAGCCTGCCCCTGACAAGCAACGGCAAGGTCGATCGCGCGGCCCTGCCGGTACCGGAGATGGATCGTGAACAGCTTTCCACGGAATTTGTGGCGCCGCGCAACGAACAGGAAGAAACCATTGCCGCCATTGTCCGCGATCTGCTGCATCTGGAGCAGGTGGGCATCCATGACAACTTTTTTGAATTGGGCGGCCACTCCCTGCTGGCCACCCGTTTTGTGGCCCGGCTGCGGGATAACCTGGCCGTGGAGGTGCCCCTGCGTCTGCTGTTTGAAAACCCCACCATTGAAGGAATGGCCCGTGTCCTGTCCGGTCCCGATGTGCGTATCATCGATAAAGACGAACCGCTTCTGGAAGCGCTGGATCGCGAGCAGGAAGATGACGATGAACTGCTGGACAGCCTTGATGATCTCTCCGAAGATGAATTGAACGCCTTATTGAACGACAGCGATGGAGACGAAGACGAACATGAGTAAAGCCGCGGATAAACTGGCTCACCTTAGCCCGGAACAGAAAAAGCTACTGGCTCAGAAGTTAAAGGCAAAAAAACAGATTCACCTGTTCCCCCTCTCCTATGCCCAGCAGCGCATGTGGTTTCTGGAACGCCTGAATCCCGGCAGCCCGGTATACAACCTGCCTTTTGCCATCCGGATAAAGGGTGATCTGAAGCCGGATATTTTTGAAGCGGCCATTAAAAAGATTATCCGCCGTCATGAAATTCTGCGTACCACCTTCCGCGAGGTTAAGGGGGAAGTGCGCCAGGTGGTCAGCACAAAAGCAAGCATCGGCATCGAACGTCTGGAGGCCGGCGCCGGAGAGATCGAAAGCCTGGTGCGTCAAAAGGCCCAAACCTCCTTCGATCTTGAAAAGGGCCCCCTGGGACTCATCAGCCTTATCACCCTGGCCCCCGGAGAATATGTGATGGTGATGGTCATGCATCATATCATTTCCGACGGCTGGTCCATGGGGGTGCTGATCCGTGAGTTCAGTGTAATCTATGACGCCCTGAGACAGGAAAAGGAAAGCCCCCTGCCGCCGCTTAAAATTCAATACGCCGATTTCGCCGCCTGGCAAAAAAAATGGCTGGAGGGCGAACGGCTGCAACAGCAGTTGACTTATTGGCGCAAAACGCTGACCTCGTCACCGCCGGTTCTGGAATTGCCGGGCGACAAGCCCCGCCCCCGGCAACTCTCCAATCGCGGCGCCCAGATTTACCGTCATCTGGACAATGCTATCTGGAAAAAGCTAAAAGATCAGGCCTCGGCGGAACAACTCACCGATTTTATGCTGCTGCTTGGCGCCTTTTACCTGCTGTTACATCGCTACACCCGCCAGGAGGATATCTGCATCGGAACACCGGTGGCCAACCGCAACCGGGCCGAAACCGAATCGCTGATCGGTTTTTTTGTCAACACGCTGGTGTTAAGGTGTGCTTTTGATGAAAACGACAGTCCCGAAACTTTCTTTAAGCGTGTGCGGGAGACGGCGCTTTCCGCCTTTGCCCATCAGGATATTCCCTTTGAGATGCTGGTTCAGGAGTTGCAGCCGGCACGGGATATGAGCCACAGTCCGCTGTTTCAGGCCTTTTTCACCCATACGCCGCGCAGCGCCCTGCCCGCCCGGCCGGGACCCTTTTCCATCGAACCCCTGGATATTGAAATCACCAGTGCCAAGTTTGAACTCTCCCTGTTTACCCAGGAAACGGACAATGGCTTAACCATTACCTTTGAGTACAACAGCGACCTCTATTCCGACACCTTTTGCGGGCGCCTGGCCGACCACTTCGTCGGCTTGCTGAGCCGTCTGAGCGAAAAGCGACCGGCCGGCATCTCCGACATCGAACTTATCACAGCGACGGAAAAAGAGCGTATTTTAAAGGTATGGAATGACACCGCCACCGCCTATCCCGCAGCCCGGCCGCTTTTATCCCTTTTTGAGGATCAGGTAAAAAAGACTCCCGATCATATCGCCCTCAGGTTCGGTGATGAAGATATCTCCTATGCCGGTCTTGACCGCGCCGCCGGAGAGCTGGCGGCCCGTTTGCAGGAAAGAGGTGTCGGCCCCGAACACTTTGTCGGTCTTTACCTGGAACGATCACCGCGGCTGGTCATCGCCATGTACGCCATCCTGAAGGCCGGCGCCGCCTACGTGCCCCTGGACCCTGACTACCCCGAAGAGCGCATTCGCTATATGATTGAAGACGCCGGAGCCGGGGTGATCATTAGCGAAAAAGCCCTCAGGGGCCATCCCGCGCTCAGCGGACAAGCGGTGCTGCTGTGCGACGATATCCCCGAATCAGCCCCTTTACGCCCCGTGGAGCGGGATGTCGATCAGGCGGCCTATATGATTTACACTTCGGGTTCCACCGGCAGGCCCAAGGGGGTGGTTATCAGCCACCGCGCCATCTGGAACCGCCTGCAATGGATGCAGGAAAAATACGGTTTAACCGCAGAAGACCGCGTGCTGCAAAAAACCCCTTACAGTTTCGATGTTTCCGTCTGGGAGTTTTTCTGGCCCCTGCAATGCGGGGCGACCCTGGTGATCGCCAAACCCGGCGGTCATAAGGATCCCGCCTATCTGCGGCAACTGATGGCGACCGAAAAGATCACCACCATCCACTTTGTGCCCTCCATGTTGCAGGCCTTTCTCAACAGCGCGGATATCTCTTCCTGCACGGCGTTAAAACGGGTAATCTGCTCCGGCGAAGCCCTTTCCCGCGAGTTGGTACAACAATTTTACCGGGCCAGCACGGCGGAGCTGCATAACCTCTACGGCCCCACGGAAGCGGCGGTGGATGTGACCCAATGGCTGTGTCATGCCGATGACCAGCATGGCAGCACGCCCATCGGACAGGCCATTGCCAATACCCAAATCTATATCGTTGACAGCCAACAGCATCTTTTACCCCCCGGTGTTGCCGGAGAATTGCTTATCGGCGGAGTGCAACTGGCACGCAGCTACCACCGGCGGCCGGAGCTGACCGCGGAGAAATTTATCCCCGATCCTTTCAGCGACCGGCCCGGAAGCCGTTTGTACCGCACCGGCGATCTGGCCCGATTTATGGAAAACGGCGCCGTGGAGTTCCTGGGACGTATCGATCATCAGGTAAAGCTGCGCGGCCTGCGCATTGAACTGGGTGAAATCGAAAACGCCCTGAAGAATATGGAAGCCGTGGCCGACGCCGTGGTGTTGGTTAAGGATTTTGGCGCGGATGATCAACGGCTGGTGGCTTATGTACAGCTTGCCGATGAAACGGATGAGGAGACGCTGCGCCAATCCCTGGCCCGCAATCTGCCCGACTACATGGTGCCCGGCCTGTTTCTGTTTTTACAGGCCATTCCCCTCTCCCCCAGCGGCAAGGTAGACCGGCGCGCCCTGCTGGCCATGGATGTGACCATCGAAAGTGAAAAGGAATATGTGGCCCCCGAGGGAGAAACGGAGCGCGAACTGGCCGCCATTTTCGCCGGACTGCTTTCCGTGGATAAGGTGGGGCGGAACGACAGCTTTTTTGATCTGGGAGGCCATTCCCTGCTGGCCACGCGATTGATTTCACGCATCCGCGATGTTTTTGACATTGAACTGGAAGTCCGCGCCATTTTCGAAACACATACCGTGCAGGATCTGGCCCGGCGTATCGAAACCAGCGCCGATTCACCGGCGGCCATAAAACTGCCGCCCCTGACCGCCACCGGTGATGAACACCCCCTGGTGCTATCCTTTTCCCAGCAGCGGCTCTGGTTTCTGGATCAACTGGAGCCCGGCAGCCCGCAATACAATATTCCCGTGGCCATCCGCGCCTCGGGTCGCCTGAACCGGGAAGCCTTTGGCCGGGCCCTGGAAGAGATCATCCGCCGGCAGGAGTCCTTCCGCACCGGATTCAGAACCAGCGCGGGCCAGCCGGAGGTCTTTGTGACCGACGCGGTTCCCCTCCCGCTGAGCGAGGAGGATATCTCCGCGCTGCCGGCGGATGAACAGGAATCACACATCCGGCAGGCTATTTTCCGGGAGGCCCGCCGCTCCTTCGATTTAGCGCGGCCGCCGCTTTTTCACGTACACATTATCCGTATGGCCGCCGGGGAATCGGTCTTATTGCTGAATATGCACCACATCATATCGGACGGCTGGTCGGTCAATATTCTGTTTTATGAAATCGGCCAATACTACGCCCATTTTGACAAGGATGAGAAGCTGTCATTGCCGGCGCTTCCGGTACAGTATAAAGATTATGCCCGGTGGCAGCGGCAGTGGCTGCGGGGAGAGCCCCTCGAACAACTGAGTGCCTTCTGGAGGCAAACCCTGGCCGGCGCCCCGGCTTTGCTGGAGCTGCCCGCCGACCGGCCGCGTCCGGCGGTTCAAAGCTATAACGGTGCCCATATCTATTTTAAACTCTCGCCGCAAACATCGGCCGCCCTTAACGATTTCTCACGCCGGGAGGGGCTGACGCTATTTATGACCACCCTGGGGCTGTTCAAGATTCTGCTGTCCAAATACAGCGGTCAGGATGACATAAGCGTGGGTACGCCGGTTGCCAACCGCCCCCTGTCGGAACTGGAACCGCTGATCGGTTTTTTTGTCAACACCCTGGTTCTGCGCAGCCGTGTCGACTCCACTAGCCGGGTACGGGACTATCTGCGTCAGGTAAAACACATCGCCTTTGATGCCTTTGCTCATCAAAACCTGCCCTTTGAAAAGGTTGTGGATGTTTTGGATGCCGTGCGCGACCCCAGTTACAGCCCCCTGTTTCAGGTGATGTTTGCCCTGCAAAACCAACCCCGGCGGGAAACCCGTTCCGGTGACCTGAACATGGCTTTCATCGAAGTGGAGAACAAACTGTCCAAATTCGATCTGACCTTAAATTTAACCGAGTCGGATGAACAGATCATAGGCGATGTGGAATACAACACCGATCTTTTTGACGCTGCCACCATAGAGGCCCTGATCAGCCATTATATCCAACTGACGGAGAATTTTATCCGTCAACCCGACAGCACCATATCCGATCTGGCGCTTTTAAGCGACAAGGAACAAGACCGGCTTCTCAGGGAGTGGAACCGCACGACGGCGGAATTTGATCTGGACGCCCCCCTGCCCGCTCTTTTTTCCGCGCAGGCCTCGAAAACGCCCGCGGCCCCGGCAATCGTTATGGGTGAACAGACGCTGAGCTTTGCCGAAGTGGAAAAACGTTCCAACCGTCTGGCCCGCTATCTTTTGGATCAGGGGCTGCAAAAGGAAGACATCGTCGCCGTTTATATGCCCCGTTCCCCGGAGGCGCTTATTGCTTTGTGGGCGATAATGAAGGCCGGGGGCGTCTACCTGCCGCTGGACCCCTTTTATCCTCCCGAGCGGATAAGTTACATGCTCAAGGATTCCCGGGCCGCCTTCTGCCTGATGCGCGCGGGCATGGCCCTGGAGGAACTGGCTCAAACCCGGGCCGTGGATATCGATGACCGGGAGCGCTTTGAAAGCTACACCGACAGTTGCCCCCCCCTGGTCGCGGATACGCGCCAACTGGCCTATGTCATTTACACTTCCGGCTCCACGGGGCGCCCCAAGGGGGTAATGATCAGCCACCGGGCCGCGCTCAACCTGATGCACAACCTGCGGGCAACAGTCTATGCCCCCCTTGGGCCGGAGAAACAGCGCATCAGTCTTAACGCGCCGCTGCCCTTTGACGCTTCCATGCAGCAGATCGTCATGATGGCTCTGGGACATTGCCTGGTTATCATCCCCGATGAAATCCGCGCCGACGGCCGGCAGTTGCTGGAATACATCCGCGGACAGCACATTGCCGTTTATGACTGCGTTCCCTCGCAACTTAAACTGATTCTCGAGGCCGGACTGCTCGATGGCGAACACTTTAAACCCCGGGTGCTCTTGCCCGGTGGCGAAGCCCTGGACGCTTCGGTATGGAACACACTGCGTGAAGCGCGGGATGTGGCCACCTTCAACATGTACGGCCCCACCGAATGCGCGGTGGATTCCACCATCTGCGACCTCCGGGAGGCGGGCGAAACCCCGGTGATCGGCAAACCGGTGGCCAATGCCGCCTTCTACATACTCGACGACCATATGCAGCCCGTACCGCCGGGCGTGGCCGGAGAACTTTACATCTCCGGGGCCGGTCTGGCCCGGGGCTATCTGAAACGGCCCGGACTGACCGCGGAAAAATTTCTTCCCGATCCGTTTACGGATAAGGCCGGCGCCCGCATGTACCGGACGGGCGATCTTGTGCGTTACCGCAGGGACGGCCAGGTACAGTTTATCGGCCGGGCAGATCATCAGGTCAAGGTGCGCGGCTTCCGCATCGAGCTGGGTGAAATTGAATCCCGGCTGAAGGAAGCCTCCGGGGTGCGGGACGCCGTGGTCATCGTCCGTGAGGACAGCCCGGGCATGCAAAGACTGGTGGCCTATCTGACAGCCGGCGAAGGAGCCAGGCCCTCCGTACCCCAGTTGCGTGATACTCTTAAGGCCCACCTGCCGGATTATATGGTTCCCGCCGTATTCATCTGGCTGGAGTCCTTTCCTCTGACGCCCAACAAAAAAATTGACATCAAGGCCCTGCCCCTTCCCGATAATACGCGTCCGGAGTTGGAAACAAAATTTGTAGCACCCTCCACGGAGAATGAAAAGATTCTGGCCGATATCGTTTGCGGTGTGCTGAAAATCAAACAGGTCGGCATCCATGACAACTTTTTTGAACTGGGCGGGGATTCGATCATGAGCATCCAGGTCATCTCCCGCGCCCGGGAGCAGGGGCTGTTTCTGACCCCCATGCAGATGTTCCAGAACCAGACCATTGCCCAGTTGGCGCTGGTGGCCCAAAAAGGAAAGGAAACGGACACCGAGGAAGGGGTTCTAAGCGGTGAACTTCCCCTGACGCCCATTCAGCATTTTTTCTTTGAGCGGAATTTAACCCATATGCAGCACTGGAATCAGTCGGTGCTGTTCCAACTGACGGAAAAACTGCAAAGCACGGCCCTTCATAAAACCGTACAGGCCCTGATCGCCCGTCATGACGCCCTGCGTTTACGGTTCCGGAGTTCCGGGGAAGGGCGGCAGGCCTTTTATGACGACAACACGGCCATCGACGCCGTACTGGAAGAGATAGCCCTTTCCGGTGACGAAAATAATGAGATCGAAGGTCATTGCCGTCGGGCCCAGGCTTCATTCGACCTGGAAAAGGGCCCCATCGTAAAGGTGTTGTATTTCCGGGGAGAGAAGGACGACCATCTGGCCATTATCGTTCATCACCTGGCCATGGATGGCGTCAGTTGGCGAATCCTGCTGGAGGATTTTCAACAGGCCTATGCCCTGGCCGTCCTGGATCAGGAGATTATTCTTTCCGCAAAAACCAGCTCCTACCGTCAATGGGCGGCGGCCTTAATGGAGTTTGCGGCAGACAAGGCCCGCGAAGACGCCCCCTATTGGCAGGCCATGAGTCGTAAGAATCTGCCCCAAATACCCGTTGATTATAACGGGGGTCGCAATCTGGAAAAGGACAAGGCCGACATCAGTGTCTCCCTGGATGCCGAACAAAGCCGGTTGCTGACCGGTGAAGCGCACAAGGCTTACAACACGGAAATCAATGATCTTCTGCTCAGCGCCTTGATCCGCGCTTACGGGAAATGGAGCGGGCAGCGGCGCATGTTGCTTCATCTGGAAGGACATGGCCGGGAACAGATACGGGAAAGTCTGGATGTTTCCCATACCATCGGCTGGTTCACCGCCCTTTATCCTCTGTTGCTGGATCTGGGCAAGGCGGTTGATACCGGCGAGCAGATCAAAGCGATAAAAGAGCAGTTTCATGCGATTCCGCACAATGGACTAAGTTTCGGTGTGTTACGTTATTTGTCTGCTGATAAAACCATGCGGGATGCGCTAAAGCCGTTGGACAAGATGCAGATAATATTTAACTATCTGGGACAATTTGACGGCGGTGAGGAAGAAGGCCCGTTCCGGGAATCCGGGAGCTGGCAGGGGCCGGATCATGATCCCGGCGCCGAGCGGCTGGCCGCCGTGGAAATAAACGGCCAGATCAGCGCCGGAATACTTAAATTTACGTTCAGTTACAGCCGGGAACTCCATCGCGAGGAAACGATCCGTTCCTGGGCTGAGGACTTTATCGCGGAGCTCCGCGGGATATTGGAGCATTGTAAGAATCCGCAGGCGGCCGTCAAAACCGCTTCCGACTTTAAAATGGCCGGACTGGATAACAAAAAACTCGACAAAGTCCTGGGTCAATTGGGGAAAAAGAAAAAGGGCCGCCGCCGTTAACCGGCGCCGCCGGGCTCCTTTTTAAAAGCTAATCAATGAGGATTTACGATTATTTCTATGGAAAACATTCAAGATATTTATCCTTTGTCACCCATGCAGCAGGGTATGCTGTTTCACACCCTTTACGCACCGGAGAGCGGTAATTACACCGAACAGATGAGCGCTGTTTTTAACGGCACCTTAAACACCGGTGCTTTTAAGAATGCCTGGCAGGCGGTGCTTAACCGCCATGACGTGCTGCGCACCGCCTTTGTATGGGAAGATGTGGAGGAACCGTTGCAGGTGGTGCATGAAAGCCTGGAACTGCCCTTTGAACTTTTGGATTGGAGCGACCGCGACACCGAAGCACAAAACAGAGCCCTGGATGATTTGCGACTCAGGGAGCGTGACCGGGGTTTTGAACTGACCGACGCTCCCCTGCTGCGCATTATCCTGATCCGGCTTTCCCCGGAGGCACACGCCTTTATCTTTACCTATCACCACATCCTGCTGGACGGCTGGGCCATGCCGCTGGTGCTCGGTGAGGTTTTTCAACTGTATGACCGCCTGGACAAGGGGCTGGCACCGCATCTGCCGCCCACCCTGCCCTTTAAAAACTATATCGCCTGGCTACAGGAGCAAGACAAGGACCAGGCTGCCTCCTTCTGGCGCGAACGGTTGCGGGGATTTTACAGCCCCACCGCCCTGGTGGTGGATCGCAATATGCCGCAAGAGAATCAGCCCTATCTGAAAAAACGCTACACCCTTTCCCCGGAGTCCAGCGACAAGCTGCATACTCTGGCCCGGGAGATGCGCATCACGCTCAATACGATTATGCAGGGCGCCTGGGCCCTGGTTCAGGCCATTTACAACCGCAGCGACGATGTTGTCTTCGGCGCCACCGTTTCCGGACGCCCGGCCGAAATTCCGGGGATTGAAACCATGGTCGGCCTGTTTATCAACACCCTGCCGGTACGGGCGCGCATAAACTACGCGGACAGTCTGCAAAACTTTTTAAAACAACTGCATGCCGAACAAAACGAAGCCCGGGCCTGGGAATTCACCCCGTTGGTGGAAATACAAAAAGCCAGCGAACTGAGCGCCGATCAGCCCCTGTTCGAAACACTTTTTGTTTTTGAAAACTATCCCGTCGGCGAAACCATGCAACAGCAGAAGTCCGACCTTTCCGTCAGTGATGTGCGGATGATCGAACGCAGCAACTATCCGTTGACCATCGTGGCCGCTCCCGGCAACCCCATTGCCATGGAAATGGCTTTTGACAGCGGACGCCTGCCGGAAACCGCCGTGGACCGCCTGGCCGGACACATGCTGCGGGTGCTGGAACTGATGGCCGGGAATCCACAACTGCTACTCCGGGATATTTCCCTGCTTACCCCCGCCGAGAGCAAACAGGTATTGACGGCGTGGAACGATACGGCGCGGGATTTCCCCCTGGATCAGTCCGTGGTCAGCCTTTTCGAGGCCATTGTGGAGCAATATCCGGATCATGCGGCCGTGGTGCACCATGAACAAAAGCTGGACTACCGTACCCTTAACGCCCGGGCCAATCGCTGGGCGCGTGTATTGCAAAGCCACGGCGTGCAGCGTGGCGACTATGTGGCTCTTTGCCTGCCACGTTCCCCGGAGATGATTATCGCCACCCTGGCCATATTGAAATGCGCGGCGGCCTATGTGCCCATTGACGCCGATTATCCCGCCGAACGCATCAACTACATGCTGAAGGACGCCGGGGTACAGGTGCTGATTACCGATGCGGTGCTGATGGACAAAATCGATACCGCCTCCCTCCGCACCCTGTTCCCGGAAGAGCTGAACGGCGCGGAGCAGGACGAAAGCAATCTTAACCTGAAAATTGAAAGCCCGGAAACGGCCTATATCATCTATACATCAGGCTCTACCGGCAAGCCCAAGGGCGTCTTACTGCATCATCAAGGGTTGATCAATACCATTTATGCCCAACAGCTCGATTTCCGCATCACCCCGGAATCGCGCGGTTTGCAATTTGCCAGTTACAGCTTTGACGCCGCCGTCAGTGAGGTTTTTTCCGCCCTGCTCAGCGGCGCCGCCCTCTATATCATCGAAAAGGAAACCATTCTCTCCAGGGATGAATTCACCGCCTTTTTAAACGGGCACAGGATCAGCTATGTCACCCTGCCGCCTTCGTTGCTGACACTGCTCACCGATGTGAAGCTGCCCCACCTGGAAACGGTGATCTCCGTGGGTGAAGCCTGTCCCGTCCCCCTGGCCCGGCAATGGATGAAACGCTGCCGTTTTTTTAACGGTTACGGCCCGACGGAAGCAACCATCGGCTGCGTCTGGGGACAAGTGGAATCCCTGTCCGATGAGACGCATACCGCTCCCATCGGGAAGCCTATTTACAATGACCGTATTTACATCGTCGACCCCTTTATGCATCCGCAGCCGGTGGGCGTTCCCGGGGAACTGTGTATCGAGAGTCCCGGCCTGGCCTACGGCTATCTGCACCGCAGCGAACTGACGGCCGAGCGTTTTGTGGCCAATCCTTTTTCCGCCGACGGCGACAGCCGTTTATACCTTTCCGGCGATCTGGCCCGCTGGCTGGATGACGGCACCATAGAGTTTATCGGGCGCATCGATTTTCAGGTTAAGATCCGCGGCAACCGCATCGAACTGGGCGAGATTGAAGCCGCCCTTCTCCGGGAAAAGAGCGTTAAGGAAGCCGTGGTACGTGCCGTCGGCGCCGATCCGCAAAGTCTTCGGCTGGCGGCCTACGTTGTTCCCGCCACGGATGATTTTGACGTGGATAAACTACGGAACGACCTGCGGGAACGGCTGCCGGAATATATGCAACCCGCATCGTTCACCCTTATGGACGCCTTTCCGCTGACCCATAACGGCAAGGTTAACCGCCGCGCCCTGCCCGAGCCCGATTTTGAACAGGCGGGCACGGCAACGGACACGACGGCGGCCACACCGGTTCAGGAGCTGCTGCTGGCCCTGTGGCGCGATGTGCTGAATATGGAAAACATCTCCGTTAACGATAATTTCTTTCACATCGGCGGACACTCCCTGCTGGCCACCCAGCTGGTTTCCCGCATACGTGACGCCTTTGATGTGGAGATTCCCTTGCGTCGCCTGTTTGAGCAACCGACCATTGCCTGGCTGGCCCGGCTCATCGAGGAGGAAATGAATTCCGAAAAAGGGTATACCCTGCCCCCGTTAAAAGCGATGGACCGTCCGGCGGATATTCCGCTTTCCTTTGCCCAGCAGCGTTTGTGGTTTTTGGATCAGTTACAACCTGGCGGTACCTTTTACAATATTCCGGCGGCCTTTGCCATCAAGGGCCCGCTGAACGTCGACGCCCTGGAAAAGGCCCTGGCCGCCATCGTCCGCCGGCATGAAGTGCTGCGGACCACCTTTGCCGATAACGGCGGAAAACCGGTACAGGTGATTCATGATCAGGCCCCCCTGCCCTTTTCCGTGGAAGACCATTCGGCTCTATCCCCGGAGGAGCGGGATGAAAAAATATCCCGGGCGGTACAGGCGGCGGCCCGTCAGGTTTTCAACCTGGCCCGCGGCCCCTTGTGGCATAGCTGTCTGCATGTGCTAAGTCCCGGCTCGCATATTTTCACCCTCACCCTGCACCACACCATAGCCGACGGCTGGTCCATGGGGGTCTTTATCTCCGAGATGGCCGAACTTTACCGCGCCTTCAGCGAGCAAAAAACGGCCCAGCTTCCGCCCCTGGAAGTGCAGTACGCCGACTATGCCCTGTGGCAGCAGCAATGGCTTCAGGGCGAGGTTCTTGAGCGGCAGATCGATTTTTGGCGTTCCTCCCTGGGCAACAACCCGCCGGTGCTGGAACTGCCTTACGATTTTCCCCGGCCCGCCGTGCAAACCTTTAACGGCGCCGCCGTGCAGCAAACCCTTTCGCCTGAGCTCAGCGCCCGCATCCGTGAAGAAAGCGCCGCCCTCGGCGTAACCCCCTTTATGTTCATGCTGGCCGCATTTCAAACACTGCTGCACCGTTATAGCCGGCAAGACGAGATCATCGTCGGTTCACCCATCGCCAACCGCAACCACAGCGGCACGGAAAAGCTGATCGGTTTTTTTGTCAATAACCTGATACTGAAAAGCGACTTCAGCGGCCAACCCGATTTTGAAACGCTGGTACTAGAGGTACGTGATTTTATGCTGGAGGCTTACGCCCATCAGGATGTGCCCTTCGAGCAGATTGTGGACGCCCTGGTCACCCGGCGCGATACCAGCCGCTCACCCATTTTTCAGGTTATGTTCGTCTATCAGAACCTGCCGCAGAGCGCGGTGGAGGTTTCCGGCATTCAACTGGAAGCTCTGGAACATACATCCCATACCGCGAAATTCGACCTGTCGGTTACGGTGAGCCCCGGCGAGTCGATGGCCTGGCAGTTTGAATACAACAGCGACCTTTTCCGTGAAGAAACCATCCGGCGCATGATGGGTCATTTTGAGAATATTCTGCATACTGTATTGGAAGACATCGAAGTTCCCGTGGATGAAGCGGAATACCTTGACGAAGAAGAGAAAAAGCGCTTGTTGCGGGACGGCAACCAAACGGAAACGGAATTCGGGGGACCCCATACCGTCCCCGGTAAGTTCGAGGACATGGCGCAACGCCATCCCGGTGAACCGGCCCTTATTTTCCAGTCCGCTCCCGGCAGGGAGAGTGTCATCCTCTCCTATGAGCAACTGAACCGCGCCGCCAACCGTCTGGCGCATATGCTGCTTCAGGACGGGGTACGGCGGGAAGAGATCATCGGCATCTCCGTGGAACGCGGCCCGGAAATGATCATTGCCATGCTGGGCATCCTGAAAAGCGGCGCCGCCTATCTGCCCATCGATCCGCAATATCCCCGGGAGCGTATCGCCTACATGATCGGGGATTCCGGTCTGCAAAAGATCGTAACCAGCGAAAAACTGTCGGCGCTTTTTACCCATGAGCGGGTAGAAACCATCACGGTTGACCGGAGCGAGGCCTTTGCCGGTTTTAGTGAGGAGTCCCCCCGGGTTAGCCTGCATGCCGACAATCTCGCCTATGTCATCTACACTTCCGGTTCCAGCGGCCGGCCCAAGGGCACGCTGCTGCATCACGGCGGCGCCTGCAATCTGGCCGCCCTGCAACAACAGGCCTTTGAAACCGGCCCCGGCAGTCGCATCCTGCAATTTGCCTCACTCAGTTTCGACGCCGCCACCTGGGAGTTTCTGATGGCCCTGCTTTCCGGTTCCGCGCTGGTGCTGACCTCGAAAGAGACCATTGCCGACGCTGAAGCGTTAACCACCCTTCTGGAAGAGCAAAAGGTTACCACCATTACCCTGCCGCCTTCCGTTTTGGCGGTTTGGCCGGATAAACAACTGCCGGATTTAACGACAATCATTACCGCCGGTGAGGCCGTCCCCGGCCCCCTGGTCAATAAGTGGAGCCGGGATCGCCGTTTCTTCAACGCCTACGGCCCCACGGAAACCACCGTCTGCGCCACCATGCACCGCTGCGAAGGAAACTACAGCTCCACGCCGCCCATCGGCATGGCCAACGCCAATTTTAAAACCTACGTACTGGATGATAAGCTCAACCCGGTTGCAACCGGTGTTCCCGGTGAGTTGTGCGTGTCGGGAACCGGTGTGGCCCGCGGTTATCATAACCGGCCGGAACTGACCGTGGAAAAATTTGTCCCCCACCCTTACGCCGATAATCCCGGTGAACGGCTATATCGCACCGGGGATCTGGTGCGGCGGCGGCCGGACGGTCAACTGGAATTCCTGGGCCGAATAGATGACCAGGTCAAAGTACGCGGTTTCCGTATCGAACTGGGCGAAATAGAGGCGGTGATGAGCCAATCGCCGCTGGTACGCGATCAATTTGTAACCGTGTGGCCCGATGCGGGGGGTGAGAACCGGCTGGTGGCCTATTGGGTGGCCGCGGAAAAGGAAAATAGTGATCCGGCGCCGGTCATCGCCCATCTGAAAAAGCACTTGCCCGATTATATGGTACCGGCCGATTTTATGCTGTTGGAGAGCATGCCGCTGACTCCCAACGGCAAGGTGGATCGCAAAGCCCTGCCCTTGCCGCAGCGGGATCGTGCCACCCTGACCGTGGAGTATATGGCGCCACGCAACGAGATTGAAGAAACCCTGGTCACGATTGTGGCCGCGCTGTTGCACCATGAAAAGGTGGGGGTCTTTGATAACTTTTTTGACCTGGGCGGCCACTCCCTGCTGGCCACACAGTTTATGTCGCGCATAAGGGAAACCTTTGACATCGAACTGCCGCTGCTGACCCTGTTCGAAAAACCGACCGTTGCCGAACTGGCCGATGCCGTGGAGGTGGCCAAAGCCAGCGGCATTAAAGCCAAGCCGAAGATTGAGAAAGTGGAACGCGGCCCGCGTGCCGCCAAACGCCCGGCGCGCCGGTCACGGAAGCCTTAAACCCATACGGTATAACCATAGACGAGATTTAAAAATCGATGACAGATAAAAACCAGAATGAAATGGCGGAACAGGAACTGTACATATTCCCCACATCCTTTGCCCAGCAACGGTTGTGGTTTCTGGATCAGTTTGAGCCCGGTTCTCCCTTTTACAATATTCCCACCGCGGTGCGCATAAAGGGAACGCTGGACATTGCGGCCCTGCAGGACACCATAGACGAAATCGTCTACCGCCATGAATCCCTGCGCACCACCTTTGACAAGGAAAACAACGAACCGGTACAAGTGATCCACCCGGATATGGAATGTCCGCTGGAAATAATCGATCTGCGCTCACTGGAAAAAGAGGAGCGTGAAGCCGAAGGACAGCGGCTGGCCCTGAACGAAGCCCGCACCCCCTTTGATCTGCAAAAAGGCCCCCTGTTCCGCTCCCGGCTGATCCGTCTTCAGGATGATGAAGCCATCATGCTGGTCACCATGCATCACATCATCAGCGACGGCTGGAGCATCGGTGTGTTTATGCGCGAAGTGGCCCTGATCTACGACGCCTTTACCAGGGATCAGGATGTGCCCCTGCCGGAACTGCCCATCCAGTACGCCGATTTTTCCAAATGGCAGCGGGACTGGTTACAGGGGGAAGTGCTTGAGAAACAGCTTAACTACTGGAAAGAGACTCTGGGCCCGGTTACGCCTGTGCTGGAGCTGCCCACCGACAAACCACGTCCGGCCATCCAGTCCAGCCGGGGCGCCAATTTCCACCACCGCATTCCCCGGGAGTTGTATGAGCAGATCATCGCGCTCAGCCGCCGGGAAGGGGTTACGCCCTTTATGTCTCTGCTGGCCGTATTCAATATTTTACTCTACCGCTACAGCGGTCAGGAAGATATCTGTGTCGGCACGCCCATTGCCAACCGCACCCAAAGCGAAACCGAAGGGCTGATCGGCTTTTTTGTCAACACCCTGGTCCTGCGCACCGACCTGAGCGGCAATCCCACTTTTAGTGAATTGCTGCAACGTACCCGCAAGCGCACTTTGGAATCTTACGCCCATCAGGACGTTCCTTTTGAAATGCTGGTGGAAGTGTTACAGCCGGAACGCAGCATGAGCCATTCTCCCCTGTTCCAGGTCATGTTCATTTTGCAAAACGCCACCGGCGGCGCCATGGGCGCAGATAACACGGCGGCTGTTTCCTCCATCCAAATGGAACAGATCGAAGTGGATGCCGGCACGGCCACCTTTGACATCACCGTTTCCCTGGCCGATCAGACCCGGGGGCTGTTGGCTTCGGTGGAATATTGCACCGATCTTTTCGAACAGGAAACCATAGAACGTTTTATCCGCCAATATGAAAACCTGTTGGCGGCCGTGGCCGCCCACCCGCAAAGCCGTATCAGCGATCTTTCCGTTCTCAGTGAACAGGAACGGCATCTTATTCTGAAAGAGTGGAACCGTTCCGCTGTCCACTACAACTGGCAGCGCTGTATGCACCATCTGGTGGAAGAGCAGGTCCGCCGGCAGCCCGCGGCCGTGGCCGTGGCCATTGACGGCGCCCATATCACCTATGAGCAATTAAACCGCCGCGCCAACCAACTGGCCCGCCATTTACGTTCCCTGGGCGTTGGGGCCGAAGTCCCCGTGGGCATCAGCCTGGAAAAGTCACCGGATCTGATGGTGGCCGTGCTGGCTGTGCTCAAAGCAGGCGGCGGTTATGTGCCCATGGATCCCGACTATCCGCCCGAGCGTCTGGCCTACATGATCGAGGATTCGGCCACGCCGGTATTGATCACTCACGGCAGCCTGGTGGAGCGCCTTCCGCAAAGCGCGGCAAAGTTTATTTGCCTGGACCGCGAGCAGGAGACCCTGGAACAATATGAAGCGGACAATCCGGATGTCCCGCTTAACCCGCAAAACATGGCCTATATGATTTACACCTCCGGCACCACGGGGCAGGCCAAGGGTACCGTCATCAGCCATCAAAGCTGGGTGAACTCCTATTACGCCTGGGAAGAGGCCTATGAGCTCAAAACCCGTTGCCGCTCCCACTTGCAGATGGCCAACTTTTCCTTTGATGTTTTTGCCGGCGATACCATCCGCGCCTTGTGTTCCGGCGGCAAGCTGACCCTGATCCCCAGGGAAACGCTGCTCAATGCCGAAAAACTGTACCGTGAGATGCTTCGCGAAGAGGTCACCATCGCCGAGTTTGTTCCGGCGGTTTTACGCAATCTGACAAGCTATCTCGACGAGATCGGTAAAGACCTTTCCTTCATGCGCTGTCTGATCGCCGGTTCCGATGCCTGGTATGTGGGCGAATATCGCCGGTTTTTGGAGTATGGCGGAAGCGCAACCCGTCTGATCAACTCCTTCGGCCTTACCGAAGCCGCCATCGACAGCACCTATTTTGAAGCCAGCAAGCTCGATCTGCCCGCCGATCGCAATGTGCCCATCGGCCGCCCCTTTGCCAACATGCAAATATACATCGTGGACAGCCACCTGAACCCGCAGCCCATCGGCGTGCCGGGAGAGATATGCGTCGGCGGCGCCGGCGTGGCCCGCGGCTATCATGGACGTCCGGCCCTGACGGCGGAAAAATTCATTCCCGATCCCTTCGGCGAACAAGCGGGCGCGCGCATGTACCGCACCGGCGATAAGGGGAAATTCCTGCCCGACGGCAACATCGAGTTTATGGGCCGTATCGATTTCCAGGTAAAACTGCGCGGTTTCCGCATTGAACTGGGTGAAATCGAGTCCGCCCTGGCCCGCCACCCGGCCATTGACCATGCCGTGGTCATCGTCCGCGAAGATAGCCCCGGCGACAAGCGGCTGGTGGCCTACTACACCCTGGAACAGGAACCCGCTCCCGGACTGTCGGCACTGAAATCCTTCCTGCTGGAAAAGCTGCCCGACTATATGATCCCCAACGCCTTTGTTCGTCTGGATAAAATCCCGCTGACCCCCAACGGTAAGGTGGATCGCAAGGCCCTGCCCAAACCGGCGGAGAAGGACTATGGCTCCGGTGAAAGTTATGTGGCCCCGCGCAACGAGACCGAGGAAAAAATGGCCGCCGTGTGGGGAGAGGTGCTGGGCCTGGAAAAGGTGGGCATCAACAGCAACTTTTTTGACCTGGGCGGTCATTCCCTGCTGGCCACCCAATTGATCTCCCGGGTACGGGAAGCCTTTGATCTCGACATCCCCCTGCGATCCATTTTCGAATACCCTACCGTGGCCGGACTGGCGGAAAAGATCGAGATTACACAGCGGGGCACGCCCACGGTGCAGGCGCCGCCGATCATGGCCGTTTCCCGCTCTCAGGAACTGCCGCTCTCCTTTTCCCAGCAGCGCTTGTGGTTTCTGGAAGAACTGGAACCGGGCACGGCCAACTACAACATCCCCGAATCGGTACGTATCAAGGGCAAACTGGATGCCGCCCTTTTTCAGCGCTGCCTGAACACCATCATCGCCCGGCATGAAAACCTGCGCACCAATTTTATCAGCCGGGACGGTCATCCGGCGCTGGTGATCCATAAGGAACGCACCGTGGAGCTGGAACGCTTTGATCTGCGTGAAATGGATGAAGCGACCCGGGAAAAAGAGGCCCTGCGCATCGCCGACCGTTTTGCCAAAACCATTTTCAACCTTTCCGAAGGTCCCCTGTTGCGCGCCGGTTTGGTGCACATGAATGAAGATGACTTTATCCTGCTGATAACCATCCATCATATTATCAGCGATGACTGGTCCACGCAGGTTTTTATCCGCGAGCTGGGTATTTTGTACGAGGCCTTCCTGAAGGGAGAGTCCTCGCCCCTGCCCCCTCTGCCGGTACAGTACGCCGATTTTGCCCACTGGCAGCAAACCTGGCTCTCCGGCGAGGTGCTGGAAGAGCAGCTACGTTTTTGGCAGGAAACCCTTGCCGGTGTGGCGCCGGTACTGGAGTTGCCCACCGACCGGCCACGGTCCAAAATGCCCTCGCAAAAAGGCAGCTACCTGACCTTTGCCTTTACCCCCGGGGAGAGCGCGGCCATCAACACCTTTACCCGGGATCACGGCCTGACGCCCTTTATGACCCTGCTGGCGGCCTTTGAAACCCTGCTTTATCGCTACAGCGGACAGGAGAGTTTCAACATCGGCACGCCTATCGCCAACCGTAACCGCGCCGAAACAGAACCTCTGATCGGTTTCTTTGTAAACACCCTGGTCTTGCCGGTCCGGCTGGAAGGGCAACCCACTTTCAGCGCTTTGCTGGAACAGATCCGGGAAACCGCCCTGGATGCCTTTGCCCATCAGGATGTTCCGTTTGAAAAAATCGTCGACCGGCTGCAACCGGATCGCAGTATGAGCCACACGCCGCTCTTTCAGGTGATGTTCGCCCTGCAAAACGCCGGGAAACCGGCCCGCGAGCGGGCCGAAGACCCCGATGCCGCCTTTCGCGTGGAACCGGTGGAGGCGCACAGCGGTATGTCCAAGTTTGACATCACCCTGTTCATGCTGGAAGAGAACGGTGCCTGGGCCGGCGCCTTTGAATATGCCACCGACCTGTTTGACGCCGACACCATGGAGCGCATGGCCGGACACTTTAAGCGGCTGACCCTGCAACTTATCCGCCAGCCCCATGTGCCGGTGGACGCCGTTCCCTTTATCGATCCCCCGGAACTGGATCGGCTTATCCGGGAATACAACAGCACCCCGGCGCCGCAACCGCCTTTCGACAATGTGGTGCGCCTGCTGGAACATCAGGCTGACGTCTCCGCTGAAAAAACCGCTCTGGAACAGGATGACGCGCGTTACAGCTACCGTCAATTTAACGAAGAGATCAACCGCCTGGCCCATCTGTTGATTAAAAAAGGCCTGGGCCCCGAGCAACGCGTCGGTCTCTGTTTCCAGCGCAGCCCGGAAATGATCATAGCCCTGTTCGCCATCCTTAAAAGCGGCGCCGCCTATGTGCCCATAGACCCGGCCTATCCCGCGGAACGCATCACCTATATGGTGCATGACGCCAACCTGGCCCTGCTCCTGCATCATCAGCCCACAGCCGGGGTTTTGGAGGGGCTGACCGTATCCGTGCCCCGTATAGAGGTTACCATCGGCGGGGATGAACTGGCCGCCGAGTCCGTTGAAAATCCGCGCCCATCCCCGGAGCCGCAACAACTGGCTTATATGATTTACACCTCCGGCTCCACCGGTAAGCCCAAGGGCACACTGATTACGCACGCCGGTCTGATGCACTATCTGAGCTGGACGGCGCAGGGCTATCCCCTTGGGGAGGGACGCGGTTCCCTGGTGCATGCCACCCTGGCCTTTGACGCCACGGTGACCGCCGTATACACCCCTTTGATAAACGGGCAAACCATCACCCTGGCCTCCGCCGGAAACGATCTGGAAGCATTGGCCGGGGCCCTGTTGCGCTACAAGGATTTTAATATCGTCAAGATCACCCCGGCCCACCTCGATCTGCTGGCGCATCAGATTCCCGCGGATCAGGCCGCCTCGCTGACCCGCGCTTTTGTGATCGGCGGGGAAAACCTGAGCGCCGACCAGATCGCCTTTTGGCAACAACAGGCCGCGGATACCCATCTGTTTAACGAATACGGCCCCACGGAAACGGTGGTGGGCTGCGTGGTTTTTGACGCGCGCGGCTGGCAGGGCCAGGGTTCCGTGCCCATCGGCCGTTCCATCCCCGGCACGCCGGTTTATGTTTTGGACAGCCGTCTGCAACCGGTTCCCCACGGTGTTCCCGGCGAGCTCTATATCGGGGGGGCGGGTGTGGCCCGCGGTTATCATTTGCGTCCGGCGCTTACCGCCGAGCGTTTTTTACCCGATCCCTTTGGCCGGCCCGGCAGCCGCATGTATAAAACCGGCGATATCGTTCGCTATCTCAATAACGGACAGTTGATATTTTTGGGCCGCGCGGATGATCAGGTTAAAGTTCGCGGGTACCGTATCGAACTGGGTGAGATTGAAGCCCTGCTCAATGAACAGGAAGCGGTCAGGGAAGCGGTGGCCATCGTTCGCGAGGATGTTCCCGGCGACAAGCGTATTGTGGCCTACTGGGTTCCCGCCGATGAAACGGCGCAAACGGAAACCATCCGCCAGGCCCTGGCCCGCGCCCTGCCCGAATATATGCAGCCTTCGGCCTATGTGGCTCTGGAGAACATTCCGCTCACCCCCAACGGTAAAGTGGATCGCCAGGCCCTGCCCGCGCCGGAGTTGGACCGTTCCGCGCTTTCCCGTAAATACATCGCCCCGGAAACGGAGAGCGAGCAAAAACTGGCGGAAATCTGGGAGGCCCTGCTGCAGGTGGATCAGGTGGGCAGGCTGGATAATTTTTTCGAACTGGGCGGCCATTCCCTGTTGGCCACACAACTGATGGCCCGCATCCGCGAACAGTTTTCCCTGGAAGCTCCCCTGCGCCTGTTGTTTGAAAGTCCGACGCTGGAAGGCCTGGCCGCTCAGTTGGATCAACTGGATCAAAGCGGTCTGACGGCCCTGCCGCCGTTGACGGCCCTGCCCCGCGAGGAGCCCCTGCCCCTCTCTTTCGCCCAGCAACGCCTGTGGTTTCTGGATCAGCTCAACCCCGGCAGCGCCCTCTATAATATCCCCGCCGCTTTTGTGTTAAAGGGCCACCTGGATCATGAAGCCCTGCGGCGTACCCTGGAAGCCATCGTCGAGCGTCATGAGACCCTGCGCAGCACTTTTGACAGCGATCAGGGCAAACCCTTTGTGGTTATACATGAGCGGCTCAAACCGGCCGTTGATTTCATGGATATCCGCGAAATGGAAGCGGCGGAGCGCTTGCGGCGCGCCCGGCAGATTGCCGCCACAGAGGCCGTTAAGCCCTTTGACCTGCACCGGGGCCCGCTGCTACGCCTGACCGTGGTGCGCCTTGAGGAGCAAAGCCATCTGCTGATGCTCAACATGCATCATATCATATCGGACGGCTGGTCCACTTCGGTGCTGATGCGCGAAGTGAGCATCCTGTACCGGGCTTTTGCCCGCGGAGAAGAAGCTCCGTTGCCGCCGCTGCCCCTGCAGTATACCGATTACGCTATCTGGCAGCGCCGCTGGCTGGTTGACGAGGTGCTGGAACAGCAACTTGCATACTGGAAAAACAAAATAGGCATCAACCCGCCGCCGCTACAACTGCCCACGGACTTTGCCCGCCCGGCCATGCAAACCTTTAACGGTGCCGTGCTGGATTTCAGTCTGGATGAAAAGCTGACGGAAGCGGTTAAGGCTCTGGCCCTGGAAAACAATTTTACCCTGTACATGGTATTAATGGCCGCCTGGAACACGCTGATGTACAAGTACAGCGGACAGGAAACCTTTTTCACCGGCACCCCCGTGGCCAACCGCCGTTTCCGGGAAACGGAACCGTTGATCGGCTTTTTCGTCAATACCCTGGTGATGCGCGCCGATATGGACAACCGTTTGACTTTTATGGATGTGCTGCGGCAGGTACGCCAAAACAGCCTTGAAGCGCAGGCCCATCAGGATATCCCCTTTGAGCAGTTGGTGGACGCCCTGGTCCGCGATCGTGACATGAGCCGCTCTCCCCTGTTTCAGGTGATGTTCGTGTTGCAAAACACCCCGGTGGCCAACATGGAAAGCGACCGGCTAACCATCGAGGCGTTTGAAAGTGACGAGCAGATATCCAAATTCGACCTGACCCTCTCCATGCTGGAGGGCGATTCCACCCTTAAGGCGCAACTGGAATACAACACCGATCTTTTTAAAGCAGCCACGGCCCGGCGGCTAATGGAACATTTTAAGCTGTTATTGCAACAGGTGACCCAAAACCCCGCTCAACCCATCGGCGCCCTGAGTCTGATGGATGCGGCCGCCCTTGCCGGTCAGGCCCGTCTGCTTGCCGGGGAGTCGCGTCCCTTTCCCGATAACCATCTCATCCAGCAGCTATTTGAGCAGACCGCGGAAACCTTTGCCACAAAGGAGGCCCTGCGTTACAAACATCAGAGCTTTACTTTTGCCGATTTAAACCGGGCGGCCAACCGCCGGGCCCATCAGTTGCGTAAGGCGGGACTGAAAGCGGAGCAGCTGGTCGGCATCTCCCTGGAGCGCTCACCCCATATGGTTATCGCCCTGCTGGCCGTGCTCAAGGCCGGTGGCGTATATGTGCCCATAGACCCCGAATATCCCGATGAGCGCATCCGCTACATTCTGGAGGATGCCGGCATCGGCATGCTGCTGACCACGCAAAAAACGATGCAGCGGATGAAGGGTGTGTTGCGGGAGGCCGGGCCGGATACCATCCTTTTTCTGGACGAGGAAATCGACGGGGAATTCCCGGAGACCAATCCCGCCCCCGTCAACCATCCGCGCAACATGGCCTATATGATCTACACCTCGGGCTCCACGGGCAGGCCCAAGGGCACCATGGTGGAACATCGCAGCCTGTGTAACCTGACCACCTTTCAGATCAAGGACTTTCTGCTTAACGAACACAAGCGCTGCCTGCAATTTGCCAGTTTTAGCTTTGACGCCTCCGTATCGGAAATTTTCACCACGTTGGTCAGCGGGGCCACTCTGGTGCTGGCCGACAAGGAAGAGATGATGCCCGGCCCCGGTCTGGTTAAGCTGATGCGCGATGAGCATATCACGACGATCACCCTGCCTCCTTCGGTGTCGGCCCTGCTCAACCCGGAAGATTTTCCGGAACTGGATACCCTGGTCTCCGCCGGGGAAGCGCTGCCGATGGAGGTGGCCAACCGCTGGCGGAGCAATAACCGGCGCCTGATTAATGCCTATGGGCCCACGGAAAACACCGTCTGCGCCACCCGCTTTGTGCTCAACCGGCCGGCGGAGCAGTCTACCGTGCCCATCGGGTCGCCCATTGACAATGTCCGGGTTTATGTGCTGGACAGCCGCATGCACCCCCAACCCTTTGGCGTGCCCGGCGAACTGTATCTGGCCGGGGACAGCCTGACCCGCGGATATTTTAAACGACCCGAGCTGACGGCGGAACGCTTTGTCCCGGAACCTTTCAGCGGGATTCCCGGTGCACGTATGTACCGCACCGGTGACCGCGTGCGGCTGCTGGACAGCGGCGTACTCGAATTTTTAGGACGCATGGATGAACAGTTAAAGCTGCGCGGCTTTCGCATTGAGCCCGGTGAGATTGAGCATCAACTGAGCCACTATCCCGGTATAGCCGATGCCGTGATCATGGTGCGCAATGCCGGTGATCAGCAACAGCTGGCAGCCTACTACGTCGCCCCGGAAAAGATTGACGCCGCCGCCTTACGCGCCCATATGGCCGGCCGCCTGCCCCACTACATGCAACCGGCGGCCTATGTGCATTTACAGTCCTTTCCCTTAACGCCCAACGGAAAAGTGGATAAGCGCGCCCTGCCGGAACCGCAATGGACGGAAACAGACGCCCGCCGCCCCTACCAGGCGCCGAGGAACGACGATGAGCAAAAGATGACCGACATTTGGTGCGAGGTACTGAAACAGGAAAAGATCAGTATCCATGACAACTTTTTCGAAATCGGCGGCCATTCGCTGCTGGCCACGCAGTTGGTCAGCCGGGTACGCGATCGTTTTGAAACCGAAGTGGAGCTGCGCCTGTTGTTTGAGGCGCCGACCATCAGCGCCTTCACCGCTCTGGTGCTGCAAAGCGCCCGCCAGGGGGGCGCCGGCCGGTCCATTCCGCTGGTGCCCGTGGAGCGCGACCGGCGGCTGCCGCTCTCCTTTGCCCAGCAACGGTTGTGGTTTCTCGATCAACTGGCGCCGGATCAATCCTTTTACAATATCCCGGCCTCCATCCGCCACCGCGGCAAGCTGAACATCGAGGCCTTCAAAAAAACCGTTGAGGCGCTGATCATGCGCCATGAAGTGCTGCGTACCACCTTTAACGTGGAAGAGGGACAACCCTACCAGCATGTTCATCCGCGCTCCATCACCGAAGTGGATGTTATCGACCTGTCAGGTCTCTCGGAGGATATCCGCGAGGAAGAGGCCCGGCGGCTGGTCAATGATGAAGCCAATGAGCCCTTTGACCTGGAGCTGGGACCGCTGTTCCGCGCCAAAATAGTCATCATAGCGCCCAATGACCATCTGGTGCTGTTCACCATGCATCACATTATTTCCGACGGCTGGAGCGTCGGCATCCTGATGCGTGAGTTCACCATTCTCTATCAAAGCTTTGAGCGCGGCCGGGAAAACCCCTTGCCGCCGTTGCCCCTGCAGTATGCCGATTATGCCGTCTGGCAGCGCTCCTGGCTAAAGGATGAGGTGCTGCAAAAACAGATCGACTATTGGAAACGGCACATCGGCCTTAACCCGCCGGCCCTGCAACTGCCGTTGGATTTCCAACGCCCCGCCGTACAGACCTTTAATGGCGACAGCATTCCCTTCACCGTGGAAAAGGAGACGCTGGAAAAGCTGAAAGCCTTTGGGCAGCGGGAAGGGGTAACCCTGTTCATGACCCTCTTGGCCGCCTTTCAAACCTTTCTGCGCCACTACAGCGGGCAGGATGAGATATTGGTCGGTTCGCCCATTGCCAATCGTACCCGCTCGGAGACGGAAGCGCTGATCGGTTTCTTCGTGAACACACTGGTCTTTCGCGCGGACTTTGACGACCGACTGACCTTCCGCCAGCTTCTGACCCGCACCCGCCGGGATACTCTGGATGCCTACGGTCACCAGGATCTGCCCTTCGAACAACTGGTGGAGATACTTCAGCCGGAAAGAAATATGAGCCACTCCCCCATTTTCCAGGTGATGTTTGTCCTGCAGAACACCCCCAGCGGTGAAGTGGACATGGAGGACAGCCGCATACGTCCCATCGAAGCGGAACAAAAAATCGCCAAATACGATCTGTCGCTGATTGCCATGGAGGCCGAGCACGGCTTGATGGTGGAGTTTGAATACAATACCGATCTGTTCCGTGAAAAAACCATCCGGCGCATGCAGGAACGCTTTGCCTATCTTCTGGATATACTGGCCGAAAAGTACGACCGTCCGCTGCTCCGGCTCTCCCTTTTGCCGGAAAAGGAACGGGAAAAGGTTCTCGCCCTCGGGCGGGGCGAGCAGCATCCCGCTCCCGGACAGCCCCTGATCCAGCATCTGTTTGAAGAAACGGTACTGCGTTATCCCCATCAAACGGCGGTGGTTTTTAAGGATCGTTCCCTGACATTCAGGGAGTTGAACGCCCAGGCCAACCGCCTGGCCCATTTACTGCGCGCGAGCGGTGTCGGGCCGGAAAAACTGGTGGCCATATCGGTGGAACGTTCCATGGAGATGGTGGTGGGATTGCTGGCCGTCATCAAGGCCGGCGGGGTTTATGTTCCCGTGGACCCGGACTATCCGCTGGAACGTATCGCCTACATCTTAAAGGACGCCAACAGTCCCTGGCTACTGACTTCCCGTTCGCTTAAGGATCGCTTCCGGGACCTGGACGCCCGGCTCATTTTGCTGGACGAAGCCCTTCCCGGCACCTACGGCAACAAGACGGAAAATCCGATCTATCTCAATCAACCGGATAACCTGGCTTATGTCATTTATACCAGCGGATCCACCGGCCGGCCCAAGGGGACCATGCTTACCCACCGCGGTTTGTGCAACCTGACCCTGCGGCAGATCGAGGACTTCCAACTGACTCCGGAACGGCGCTGTCTGCAGTTTGCCAGTTTCAGCTTCGACGCCTCCGTATCGGAAATATTTACCACGCTGGTCAGCGGCGCGGCTCTCTACCTGATGGACAGGGCCACGCAAACATCCACAACCCGTCTGACCAACCTGATGCGTGACAGCCGCATCTCCACGGTAACCCTGCCACCATCGCTGCTTAACATAATCAAGGATGAAGCGCTGCCGGATCTGCATACCCTTATCTCCGCCGGTGAAGCCCTGGCTCCGGATCTGGCGCGTCACTGGTCAGCCAAATGCCGCCTGCTTAACGCCTACGGCCCGACGGAAAACACCGTATGTGCCAGCCGCTATGAGGTACGCGACGCCGACAGCCGGGCCACCATTCCCATCGGCACCGCCCTGGGCAATGTGCGGCTCTATGTTCTGGATGAAAATATGAACCTGAGCCCTACCGGTATTCCGGGCGAGCTTTATCTGGCCGGAACCAATCTGGCCCGCGGTTACCTGAACCGCCCCGCTCTGACGGCGGAGCGTTTCCTGCCCGATCCCTTTTCCGGAAAACCCGGCGCGCGTATGTACCGTACCGGGGACAAGGTGCGCTGGCTGGAAAGCGGACATCTGGAATTCCTGGGCCGGGCGGACAGCCAGCTGAAAGTGCGCGGTTTCCGCATTGAGCCGGGTGAGATCGAAGCACGGATGCGCGCGCACCCCGCCGTGAAGGATGCCGTTTTAAGCCTGCAACGCGATGACAACGGCCTGTCCTATCTGGCCGCTTATGTCATCTGGAAGGAAAAAGCTGATGCGGCCGCTTTAAAATCGGCCCTGAGCGAACAGTTACCGGACTATATGATACCCGCCGTTTTTACCGGCATCGAACAGATACCGTTGACGCCCAACGGCAAGGTGGATTACCGCGCCCTGCCCGAAGCCGCCATACGACCGGAAGAGAGCGGCAGCGAGTTTATCGCCCCGCGCAATGCCATGGAAACACGCCTGGCCGAAATCTGGGAAACCATTCTCGGTATCAATCCAATCGGTGTGCGCCATAACTTTTTTGAATTGGGCGGCCACTCACTGATGGCCATGCAGTTGCTGAACGCCATTGAGAAGCAATTTAAAAAAGACGTCACCCTGATCGACTTTTTCAAGGAACCGACCATCGAACACCTGGCCGCCCTGCTGACGGAAGAAAGCAAAGAAGAAAGTGGTGTAAAACTGATGCTGCTGGCCAAGGGCGATACAAAAAAACCGGCCATCTTTTTTGTGCACCCCTCCGGAGGGGCCGTACACCACTATCAGGAACTGGCCGGGCGCCTGACCACGGGTCTGCGTTTTTACGGTATTCAGGCCCAGGGGCTGGACGGCAAAACCGCCTTGCATAAAACCGTGGAGGAGATGGCCGAGGCCTATATCAGCGCCCTGAAGGAAGAACAGCCCGAAGGCCCCTATATTCTGGGGAGCTGGTCGCTGGGGGTGATCATCTCCTATGAAATGGCGCGGCAGCTCCGCGCACGCGGAGATGAGGTGTCCCTGTTGATGCAACTGGATCAGGGTCCCTTCGTAGAACATAAAAGTCCCGAAGATACGGCCGAAATGCTGACGGAGATGTTCAAGCGTTACTTCAAGGTGGATACCGCGGCCCTGCGCAAGCTGCCCGAGGATGAGCAGTTTAAAGTGGTATTGAAAAAGGCCAAAAAGGTAAAAGTGGTTCCCCGTTTTGTCCGGGTGGCCGACTTTCAGCGCTATATCACGGTAAACGAAACCCAGATTCAGGCCTGGCTCAAATACAAACATAAACCGCTGCCGGGCGCCATCCACCTGTTTCGTTCCGCAGAGAACCGTGATAAAGAGGATTTGCGTTGGGGAGAGTTGTGTGACCGTGTCGACATCATTGATGTGCCCGGAGACCATATAGCGATGCTGCAAAATCCCGATGTGCGGGAACTGGCGGCGGCTATGGACCGGCTGCTCCGGGAAAAAACAGGTTAACAAAAGGAAGACGGCGCCGTAAACTAATTTTTTTGTTCCATAGTAAAAAAAAGTTAAGTTTATCGGGCAAAAAGTACAGCATAAAGTAGAAAATATGAGTCAAAACCAAACCGCGATTCTGAAAGACGAAGCACGCAGCCTGTCTACGAGCAACAAGTTGTTTAACCGAAACTACCTGATGCTGTTTCAGGGGCAATTTGTCAGTCGTCTGGGAAACAGCGTTTACAACATTGCCATCATGATATGGCTAAAGGAGATGACCGACTCGGGCACCATCATGGGTATTTTCGGCGCTGTTACGGCCCTGCCGATGATCCTGATGAGTGCGTTGGGCGGGGCCGTGGCCGACCGCTTTCCGCGCAAGGCCATCATAGTCGGTACCGATATCATCAGCGGTCTGGCCATGCTGGTTTTGGCCGCCACCTTTTATCTGGACATGCCGCCGCTTTACAGCATCGCCGGTGTTTTTATTGCCGGGATGACCATGTCCACCATGCGCGCTTTTTTTGCCCCGGCCATCAATGCCGCCATCCCCGACCTGGTACCGGAGAAGCGTATCGCCGGCGCCAACTCCATGGGGAAGTTTTCGGAAAAAATCAGCCAGTTCTTCGGCTATTTTTTCGGCAGCCAACTGTTGATGATTTTAGGCTTGCCGGTGCTGGTCATTGCCAACGGCATCAGTTATCTGCTGTCGGCGCTCAGCGAGTCCTTTATCAAAATCCCGCAGCGCCTGCCGGAAAAGGCCAGGGGGTTTGCCGCCTATCTCAAAGCTTTTAAAAGTGACATCGGGGAAGGATTGCGCTATATCGGCCAAAACCGAGGCTTGAAGAAGCTGCTTTATCTCTCCATCGCCACCGCCTTTTTTTCCACACCGATTATCATTTTGCTCATATTTTATGTACGCGACTTTTTAAAGCTGGGCGACCAGTGGTACGGCTATCTTTTAATCGATTTCGGTCTCGGCGCCCTGGCGGGAACGGTATTGTACAGCATCTTTAATGTTCACGGGGCGGGACGTAAGATTCTGCTGATTCTCTTTTTAATGTTCGAAGCGATCGGATACATTCTTCTGGGCCGGGTCAGCACGGCGGAGCAGGCCATGGGGCTTATTTTTATCGGTGGCGTGATGAATGGTTTCAGTACCATCAGCATTTTTACCCTGATGCAGATCACCACCCCCAGCAAGATACGGGGACGCGTTTTCGGCACGCTGACCACCCTTTCCGGAGCCATTGCTCCCCTGGGTATGGCCCTGGGCGGCTTTATGTATGACTTTTTCGACAAAGACATCAGCGTAATCTACTCCATCGCCGGCGGGGGCATCATGGTCACGGTGATACTGATATCGCTGAGTTCCGATTTCCGGCGTTTTATATCCTATCAAACACCGGAACAACGCGGCCATACCGGATTTAGCTACACCATAAAAAAAGTACACAAGGATCAGATTTTAGAACAAAAACAACGTTTCATTGAAGAACAATTCAAAAAAACAAGGAGTCAATTATGAGTGAAGAACGCGAAGACAAAACCGTTTACAAGGTTGTTGTTAACGATGAAGAGCAATACTCAATTTGGCCGGCCGACCGTGAAAACGCACCGGGTTGGAAAGATGCCGGTAAATCCGGCAGCAAGCAGGAGTGCCTGGACTATGTAAAAGAGGTTTGGACCGATATGCGGCCTAAAAGCCTGCGCGAAAAAATGGACGCGCAAAACTAGACCTTTTCATCGCCGGTTTACCGGCGATGGTTCCAGGACTGTTTTAGCAGATATTTATTTACCGGTTATGCCCCTGTATTGTCGGGAAATCCGGTTAAGAACCCGAGTCACGGTTTATTTAAGGCAGGGACAGCATTGTGGATGAAAAAAAATTACTGCGCCTTCTGATAATCCTATTTGTTTTGGAATGGATCTGGGCGGCCGTCGCCCCTTTCGACCGCAAGGACTGGCTGCTGGAAAATATACTGGTTATTCTTTTTTTACCGGTGTTATGGTACAGCCATCAAAGGAAGATGCTCTCTGTTTCTTCCTATGTGATGCTGTTTCTATTCCTTTATTTCCATGTACTGGGCTCACACTACACCTATGCCAATGTGCCGTATAAGGAATGGGCCGCCACTCTGTTCGGCTGGGATTTAGGCCCCGGACGCAACCAATTTGACCGGCTGGTGCATTTCCTCTACGGCTTTTTGTTTACCATCCCGGTGATGGAGTGGCTGGTGGCGCGCTTCAATCTAAAGGGGTTTATAAAATATCTGCTGCCGGTCACCCTGATCATGTCCACCTCCATGATCTATGAATTGATCGAATGGCTGGTGGCGGAACTTTTTGGCGGTGATCTGGGGCAGGCCTATCTGGGTACCCAGGGCGACGTGTGGGACGCCCATAAGGATATGGCCCTGGCCAGCCTGGGCTCGGTCATCACCGCCTGGGGACATTATTATTACAATCGAAAAGAAGCAAGGTAGATGAAAACAATGCACGTCACTCAAAATCCATGGTTGGTCAGGAGCGTAATAAAACGGAATTCCAAATTAAAATTGATCTGCCTGCCCTTTGCCGGGGGCAGCAGTGTCGCTTACCGGGAATGGGGCCGCCTCCTTCCCGAAAGCGTTGAGACCATAGCTCTGGAGATTCCCGGACGGGGACAGCGTCTGATGGAACCGCTGGTGACCCATTTACCCGATCTGGTAAAACAGATTGCCGAGAACATTCAAGGCGAACTGGACCGGCCTTACGCTTTTTTCGGACACAGCATGGGAGCTACGCTGGCTTATGAACTCAGCCATCATCTGGCCGCCCGTTATAACAACGAACCGGCGTTCCTTTTCCTGTCCGGACGCAGCGCACCGCACCTCAATGACCGGGAAGAACCCATTCATCAATTAAACGATGAGGATTTTTGGGAAAAGATACGCAGCTTCGAAGGCACGCCACCGGAAATTTTGCAACACAAGGAGCTGATGGAACTGCTGCTGCCTATCATCCGCGCCGATTTTAAGATGGTGGAAACCTATGTGCATCAAAGCCGTCCGCCGTTGAATATCCCCATGACCATTCTCGGCGGTCTGGAAGATGAAAGCACGCCCCGGGAACATTTGGATGCCTGGCAGGGCTATACCACCGCCTCTTTTTCCGTGCGCATGTTTCCCGGAGGTCATTTTTTTCTGCAAAAACATACGGCACAAATACTGGAACTGATCATGCGTGATCTCAGCGCCGTCATGGCCCTGTAACTTTCCGTGAAACCCGTAATGTGGCAGCACTACAAAGGAGAGCAACCGGCCGGTAATGAACTTTTCATCTGGCTGCTGGATTTTGAGGATTACCCCTCCCTGTCGCGGTTTGAAGCCCTGCTTTCCGATAAGGAGAAGGCGCGGGCCGCGCGTTTTTATTTTGAGAGGGACCGACGGGCCTATACCATTACCCGCGGTTATCTGAAGGAACGGCTGGGAGGCTTTAGCGGCCTCGCCCCGGCACGGATAGAGTTTGAATATAACAAACAGGGAAAACCCTATTGGGCGAGCTCTCCCTTTTTCTTTAACGTCTCCCACTCCGGGAAGAAGGGACTTGTCGCCATCAGCCCCCTGGCACCGGTGGGAGTGGATATTGAACACTTTCGCAAGGAAACGACCACGGTCAAAATTGCCGAGCGTTTTTTTTCCAACAAGGAAGTGCAGGCTTTCCTGGCCTTGAATGACGAACAGCGGGAAGAAGGATTTTTCAATGCCTGGACCCGTAAGGAAGCTTTTATAAAGGCGGCGGGACTCGGTCTCTCCATGCCCCTGCACTCTTTTGACGTCACCCTGACTCCGGGGCAAGAGGCCCGTCTGCTTGATGTCCGCCATCCGGGATATCAGGCCGGGGATTGGCTGTTGCGGGCCCTGCCTGTTTCCCCGCCCTATGCCGGGGCCTTTTGCATAAAACATCGTGCCCCCCGGCTACGCTTGTGGCAAACACAATAAACCGAAGAGAAAACCATGCAGATACTTGTCGGAACAAAACTAAAGAACTGGTTAAAACTGACCGGGCGCCATTTCCGGGAAATCCCGGCGGATAAGCTGGCGATGGCACTTAAGCTCACCATCACCACCTATTTCCGTAACGACCGTTATGAAGCAAAAGAGTTGCAAGCCTACGGTGATAAAATCCGCAATGCGGTCATCCATCCCCAACCGGTATTCGTTTTGGGCCATTGGCGCAGCGGTACCTCACACCTGCATCAGCTTTTAAGCCTGGGGAAACAATTTACCTTTCCCACGGTTTTTGACATCTACAGCCCGCACTCGTTTCTCTACACGGCCCCGATGCTGGAAGAAAAAATGGCCAAAGCCGGAGAACAAAAACGCCCCATGGATCAAATGAAGATCAAATTCAACGATCCCGGTGAGGATGAGTTTGCCCTGGCGGTAATGTCTTTAATGTCTCCCGTGCTGGCCTGGGTGTTTCCTAAGTCAACGGCCTTTTATGACCGCTATCTGACCTTTGAAGAGGTCGATCAAAAAGAAATCGACTACTGGAAGGAACAGTTTCTCTATTTCATGAAAAAGCTGAACACGCGGAACCCCAAACCGGTTATCCTTAAGTCTCCGCAACACACGGCACGCATAAAACTACTGCGGGAGATGTTTCCGCGGGCACGCTTTATCCATGTCCATCGCAATCCCTATGATGTATACAACTCAACGGTTAAGTTATATGAAAAAACCGTCCGTCCCATGCAAATGACCGACAGCATCGATGCGAATCAAATGCGTGAAGGAATTATCGGCCGTTATCGCAACATGTACCGGAATTTTTTTACGGAGAGCGCCCTTTTACCGGCGGATCAGTTTTTGGATGTCAGTTATGAGGAGCTGGACCGGCAGCCTCTCCAACTGATCGAGCGTATTTTCCGGCATTTCGGTTTTGAGGACTACGCCTCCTATAAGCCCTTGCTGGAAGCGCATCTTGAAAGTATAGGAAGCTATAAGAAAAATAAATATAGCCCCGTGGCCGAGCCCTGGCTATCGCGCATTAACCGGGAATGGGCCTTTGCTTTTGATAAATGGAATTATCCTCTAAACAGGGAGAACTAATGGATAGTGTTATCGGGCTTTTACCAGGACAATGGTTTAAGCTGCTAAAGGAGAACCGCTTTAAGGCCCGTCCGGCACGGATGGCGCTGATAAGTGCCCTGACGGTCAGAAACCACCGGTTCCTGGCCCGGGAAAAGAAAATATATCCCGGAAAAACAACGGTTAACGGCGAGCATGCCCCTGTTTTTATTATCGGCCATTGGCGCAGTGGAACCACCTTTTTGCATAACCTCCTGAGCCGGGATGAACAATTCACCTTTCCCCGTACCTTTCAGGTAAACAATCCCCATACCTTTCTACATATCCATCAAAAATATAATGCGTTGTTGCGTGAAAGAACCGCCAAAAAGCGATCGATGGACAACGTAAAGGTATCGCTTCTTTCTCCGGCGGAGGATGAGTTTGCCCTGGCGGCACTGACCCTGCGTTCTCCCATAGTCGGCTGGTTGTTTCCTCAAAGACAGACACATTACGATCGCTATACCACTTTTGAAACATGTAACCGGGAACTGCTTGAGAACTGGGGTAAAAGTTATATCCACTTTTTTAATAAAATCCGCTTTATGACCCCGGGGAAACGGATTCTGTCCAAGTCTCCGCTCAATACGGCCCGGATAAAAAAGCTCCATGAGATATTTCCCGCGGCCCGGTTTATCTTCCTGCACCGTCATCCCTATGAGGTGTTTAACTCCACCATCCGCTTATACGATACGGCCATTGCCCGTTCCTCCCTGCAAAAACCGGACTATGACGTCACCGGCCGGATTATAGAACGTTACAGGCAGATTCACTCGGCCTATCTGGAACAACGCGCTCTTATCCCCGGGGAAAAATTACTGGAGATTTCCTATGATGAACTTGACAAAGAACCCCTTAAGACCGTGGAGAAGATATATCGATATCACGGACTTTCGGGTTACGAGGACTTCAAGCCCGGTTTAAGCACACACCTGAACGGTTTAAGCTATACAAAAAACAAATACCCGGCATTAAGCCGGGAGACCGTGGATAAAATACAGCGGCATTGGGAACCCTATTTACAGGAATGGAATTACAAGCTGTAATTTTTGTAAATTAGCTGTTGATCCACAGACCTAACAAAGGCCATGAAACAAATACTTTTTTTTGCAACCATCGTACTGTTGACGGCACAAAGCTGTGATGCCCCGCGTTTGAATCCCCTGGATCCGGACGCACAAAACTATCAGCTTCAATCCGAACTCCTCCAGTTACGCCGTTTAAGCAACCCGACCTTGCCGGTATCCTCGGTAACGGTGATTGCCCCGGAGCTGGGTCTGAGCGGGGTAAGCGACGCCAACGGTGAAATTCTTTTTTCCCATGGTAAAGTCGATTACTACCAGGTGCAAACATTAAGCGACCTCTACTTTAAAGCCGCTGCCACCGTCAGGGGCGGAGGATTTAACGATCCCTTGTTGTTAAACGCCAAACCGGTGGTACATACTCAAAATCTCCATTCCATATACAATAACACCAACAAATCCACGGAATATCTGGCGCGGCTGGAAGTGAGCGATGATGACGGCCCAACGGATATACGCCGGGTCGAGCTGAGTATCCTGGAGAACTCCTACCGGGACACTTTGCAGGTACTGGACGGGATGAGCGGTATTTTTCTGACCAATAAAAACATCATAAATATCGATGCGGATATAACCGCCGGTACTTTGCCGGAAATGCATTTTGTCTTTAGCGTGTTCAATCAAAACGGAGATTCCCTGCAAACGATACCGGTAACGATCACGCGGGTTATCGAACAGGAGCTGTTTTTTACCGAGCCCGCTCCGCAAAGCAACCTGAGCGGAACCATCACTTTCAAATGGAACAACGTCAATCTTGACTTTTCCCATACCTTTGAATTGGAAATCTTTTCCATTATCGACAACAGTTTCCGTCTGATAAAGAGCTACACCGCCCTTCCCGCCGGCACAAACAGCAAAACCATTTCCGAAAGCGCCGTTTTGGATTTGCTTTCGGCGGTAAACAACTTTGCGCGTGTCAGCATTGTAGACAACTCCGGCAACATCTGCTATTCCGTTCCACTCTTTTTTACTTATGGGCCGTAAATTATGTCTCAATTTGACTCCATCAACTTAAGTGATCTGGAAGCCTTGCATGCTCTTACGGAAAAGATGGCTACCCTTGAGGATGACCAGGATATCCTGAAAACGGTACTCAAGCACTTTGTTATACAGATTGGCGCCGAGGTGGGGGCTTTCATTTACTACAACCGGCCGGACGATCGTTTTGAGGTGCGTTTGATCGAATCCACCCTACCGGTACATGATGAAACAAAGTATTTTTCTCAAACCGTTTTCCGCAAGATATTGGAAAGCCGCCGGGCGCACCTTAGTTTCGATACGGAAAGCAGCGACGGTTACAGTCAGACCAAAAGTATCGTCATCAACCAAATCCATGCCATCCTGGCCTTTCCGCTGATCATCAATGATCAGGTTTACGGCATCATGTATTTCGACAGCCGCCACAGCAGGCAAAAGTTTACCGAGGAATCCCGGCAATTGCTGGCTTTTTTCGCGCCGATCGCCTCCCTGACCCTGGCCCGGGCCCTAAGGGGCAAGGAAATACGCCGGGAGAATGTCTTGTTAAAAAGCCGCCTCCCCCAGGAGAACCTGCCCAATATCATCGGAGAGTCCAATGCCATACACCAGGTAACCAAACTGGTTCACAAGGTCGCACCAACCGACGCCTCCGTGCTCATACTCGGTGAAAACGGCGTCGGTAAGGATTTGGTGGCCCAGGCCATACACCGCCTGAGCAAAAGGCATGATAAACCCTTTATGGCTCAGTTTGTCGGCAATCTGCCGGCCTCTATTCTGGAAAGCGAACTGTTCGGCTATAAAAAGGGAGCCTTTACCGGTGCCCATGCGGATAAGATGGGGCTGTTCGAGGCGCTGGACGGCGGTACACTTTTTCTGGATGAGATATCCGAATTGTCTCCCGACCTGCAAACCAAGCTGCTGCGCGTTTTACAAAATAAAGAGATCAAACGGCTTGGTGAGAATATCATCCGCAAAATAGATGTCCGTATTTTAGCCGCCACCAATAAAGATTTAAAACAGATGATTGCCGAAGGCCGTTTCCGGGAAGACCTATACTACCGGCTCAATGTTATATCCATCACCGTCCCCCCCCTGCGGGAACGCCGTGATGATATTCCGTTGCTGGCCCGGCATATCCTGACAAAATTTTCCGGGGAAGAGGTAAAGGAGATTTCTCCCGCGGCCATAAAAAAACTGATGGTCTACAACTGGCCGGGTAACGTGCGACAATTGGAGAACATTCTTCAGCGGGCGCATATCGTCAGTGAAGGCCATGTGATTCGCGAGAATGATATCCTGCTGGACGATATGGCGGAAAGCATGGACGGTACCCTGGAAGAGCTGAAAAACAAGCTTATCCGCCAAAGGATAGAACAGTTTAACGGCAATAAAACTCTGGCGGCAAAAAGCCTGGATATTTCTCTGCGTTCCCTGCAAATGAAAGCCAAGGAGTTGGGACTGTAAGATGATCATCGACCGCTACCACATAGACGAAGAGATCGCCCGCAACGGCCCCATTACCGTCTACCGCGCCCATCATGACATCTTAAAACGGACAACCCTCTTAAAAGTATATGATGGCGCTGACAAGGAGCTTATCGCTCAGTTTGAGGAGGAGGCCCGCATTGTGGCGGCTCTTGAATCCGACCATGTGGCCCGGATTTATGATTTCGGCTTTGCCAATGAGCACCTCTTTTTTATTGCCGCGGAATTTGTGGAAGGCGGAAACCTGAGCCAATACATATCGCGTCAACAACCGGACAGGGAACAACGCATCCGCCTTTGTGCCCGGATCGTACAGGCGGTAGCCTATATACACAGCAAAGGCTACATTCACCGTGACCTTAAACCGGAAAATATCCTTGTGACCGGGGATGGCCGCATAAAAATAACCGACTTCGGCATATCACTCCATGAAGCGATAAAAAAACATACTCCGGAGCAAAAACTTACCGGCACCCCCTTGTACATGGCTCCGGAACAGGTAAACAACCTGCCGGTTACCCGTCAAACGGATATTTTTACACTGGGAACCATTTTTTATTCTCTTTTCGCGGCGCACCCTTTTGATGCGCCTTCCTACGGTGAAATCTTTGCAAAAATCATAAGCCATCAACCACCGCCGCTAGCTCAGGCTGCGGAGGATATCCCTGAATGGTTTTCCGCTTTGGTTGAGAAGATGATGCAGAAAAAGGCCGAACGAAGACCAACAGATTTACAGTCTGTTGCCATGCTTTTTCAACAACAGACCGGAGAGACGCTTAGCTCTTCCCCACCCGCCGGGCCGGCTGAAGAGGATGAAAGGAAGGGCATACACCCTCTGGCCGGAGCGTTGATTCTGATCATTCCTCTTTTGCTTTATATTATGTTCACCATGGTCAGGGACCGTCTGCAGAATGCCCCCGATGGCAGTATCCGTGTTCCCGATTCCAGCCGGGTTCTTTCACCCGACACGGTAAGCCGGACCGCTACGCCTTCCGCCAAAAAGGATGGACTCCCCGTTACAAACAGGCCAAAAGAAAACAGCGACCGATCGCCCTCGGAAACGGGCAGGAAGGGTCCGGCCCGCTTATGGATCAATGCCTACCCCTGGGCCCGTGTTTATGTGGATTATAATTTCATTGACATTACTCCGCTGAAGGACACCTTAAGCCTGGAGCCGGGCTGGCACAAGATACAACTGCAAAACCCGGCCTATGCCACCTGGACGGACTCCCTGTTTATCAAATCCGGAGAGTTTAAAGAGGTGGGCTATCATCTGGACTCCCTTTGCTATAGCATGAGGTTGCAGGTTCAACCCTGGGGTAAGGTATATGTCGACAACATTTTCATCGGGGAAACCCCTTTGGGTAAACCGTTATTGTTGACTAAAGCCAATAAAACGCTTACTATTAAAAACAAATTTTATAAGACATATACCGAAACATTGAACTGGGACGGTTCCCCTATCGTTGATCGCCGCATTGTGCTGGAAAAAAAGGCAGAAATACAATGACCACCCTTATCAAACGCATGCTCATCGTACTTTTAATAAGCGCCCCGGGACTTTCACTACAGGCCCAGTCCGCGCAAAAAGCCCTGGATGAGCTGGACCGGGATTTCTCGCGCTTCTCATACCGGGAGGTTCTGAAAAAAGGAGAATATTTTCTGGGCGAAGCCTATATCAGCCAAAAGGACTCCCTGGCGATATACACCTACCTGCTCAACGCGGCTTATGCCCTGCAGGATACAGCCCGGGCCAGAAACTATATTAACCGTATTCTGGATATAAATCACGATTACAGCATGGACGCCAAAACCACCTCTCCTAAAATAATCGAGCTGTTTGAAATGGTGAAAAAGCAACGACCGCGCTATCCTAAAGCCACTCCCCCGGCAGAGGAGGAAGCAACCTTTGCGCTTAAACAAAACCCCACGCCGGCCATGGTTTTATCCACGCTTGTGTTACCCGGCAGCGGACACTGGCAGGCGAACATGAAACCGGACGCCTACTATAAATCCGCCGTCAGTAGCGCCTGGCTGGCCTCTATCGTCATAACCTCAATACGCACCAGGCAACTGGAAGAAGACTATCTGTCCGTATCGCAATCTTCCGCCTTCGCGGATAAGTACAGCAGCTATAACCGGATGTATAAAAGCCGCAATATACTCATTGCCGGCTATATCATTTGGGGTATATATAATATTTTTGAT
Source organism: Calditrichales bacterium (assembly GCA_015493745.1). GTDB lineage: Bacteria > Calditrichota > Calditrichia > Calditrichales > J004 > J004. The sequence continues at coordinate 6,977 of WGCN01000029.1, read as the reverse complement.
TTATCCCGCTCTATGCCTGTTTTACAGGTAAAGAGTCCTCCGGGGTCGCTTTCCCTCGGTATTAAAATACCGCTGCCCTGAAGCATATGCATTTTTTTCATTACTATGCATTTTTTTCATAGTCTTTTATGACATTTCGTATTTAAATATCGCATAACCTTTTCCTTATCCCGCTGAGAGCAACGGTTAACAGGTTCTGGCATACCTGTTGCTATGATGTTGATGTTCAAAAGTATCCATTATCACAGGAGGTTAATATGAAAAACATATTTACCAGACGGTTGCCCCTTATGATTGCAACCATGTTTTTATTTATGGGCACGGCTCAGGCCCAGCTTTTCCCGACGGTTTCGGGAACGGTGACGCTTGACAGCATCCCCGTACCGGGCTTTACGCTATTTCTTTCGCCGACGGACACAACTCTGAATATTCCCGGCTTACCGCAGGAAACCGCGGAAGACGGAACATATAGTTATAACTTAATTCCGGGAGTAAGTTATACTATTACGGCCTACGATACATTCTCCTACATGCCTTTCGAAAAGTCATTCACGGCGGAAGGAACCAACAACTACATCATCGATATCGCTCTGGAGGCGCGTGCCCAGGATGCACAGTTCGCCGGTTCCGTGGCTTTTCAGGGTAACGCCGTGGCCACCGATATCTATCTGCTGAAACTGGATGACAGCGTTGACCTCTCCAACTTCGAGGAGGTGGAAAGCTACTATGCCCCGCCGGTTGTTCCGGTGCGCTGGGCCTCTTATCATTTCATGTCCGATGACAATGGCAACTTTAACGGTGGTCTGTTGTTCGGGAAGTATGTAATCTATGTTCCCGGCAATGACCAATACCTGCCTTACTGGTCTGCTTTTGAAGCCAGCGGAGATATATCCGCCTTTGCCATCAATCTGGTAGAGAAGGTTACCGTATCCGGTACCGTGTCTAATTTTGAAGGTTACAGCTATATAAAGGTCGGTGCCTTTTCCATCAACGCCGGACGTCCTTTCTCCACCGACGTCAATATGCAGGACGGTACTTTCAACCTGGATGTGGCGCCGGGTGAATATGTATTTCAGGTGACCGCCTTTTTCTTTGTTGATGAAGAAGCTTATACCTACATAGGTTACTATGATGGCAAATCCAAACCGTCCGAGGCGGATCATGTAATGATTGAAGGGGATACCCAGGGTATCGATTTCACCTTACCCAATCCGGATGTATCGCCCTTTACCGTTACCGGTATGGTTACCAGCAACCAGAGTGGTGCTGCCATATCCGGGGCTCATGTAACCATCGTCAGCGTTAATGCCGCGCAAAATACCATGCGCAGCTACGATGCCGTCACCGATGAAAAAGGGATGTACACCATCAATGCTCAGACACTGCTGGCTGAAGATTCCCTGATCGCCTTTGTCAACGCGGACGGTTTCTTCGCCGAGTTTTATGACAACCAAACAACATTCCTGACGGCCGACAAGGTTGTTTTTCATCCCAATGATGTTATTACGCTGGATTTTGGTCTCGACACGCTGGATACCAGCAACGGTTATAAGATCAGCGGTACGGTTACCGATACGTTGGGCAATCCCATTCCTTTCGGTCAGGTAACCGCTTATACCACCGCCACCAATATCGGTGTCACCTATGTTATGGTTGATTCATTAGGTAACTACTCCTTTGACGCCATCTTCCCCAGCGGAAGCACGGTTTATCTGCAATGCTGGGCCGGTTATGATTACAAACCCCAGGTTTATGATCATGCCGAGACATGGGAAGATGCCACCCCTATCCGGATTGACAACGCCGATATCGGCAATGCCAACTTTGAACTGGAGCCCATGCCGGCCAGCCGTCTGCCTCTGGGATATATCAGCGGTACGGTTGTTCTCGGCAACAATGGTGTTAGCGCCACGGAAGACAATCCTTATGAAGGTATCAGTGTATACCTCCGTGACAATAACACACAGGAAATCAAACAGGTTGACTTTGTTGATGAGAACGGCAGCTATACCCTGCCCATCGAAACCTATGGTTCCTATGAAGTGGTTGTTTCCGCGCCCGGCCATGAAGACCTGGCCCAGGATGTGGATGTGACTCAGGAAAGCGGTCTGGATGTAACCGGTGTTGAAGTAAGCCTTGGCCCTACGGGTATGGAAAATCCGGTTGACGGACTGACCCCGAAAACCACTCAGCTGTACAATGCCTATCCGAATCCGTTCAACCCCTCCACCACGATCCTGGTGGACATGGCCAGAACGGAAGTTGCCAGCCTGACCATCTATAATGTGGCCGGTCAAAAAGTGGCTACGCTGTACAACGGCGTTCTCCCCGCCGGTAAACGTCAGTTTACCTGGCACGGCGTCGATAACAACGGCCATCAGGTTGCGTCCGGTTTGTACTTTTATCAGCTGAGAACAAAAGGAATGACCCAAACAAAATCTATCATCTTCCTCAAATAAGCTAACTCCTCAAATTAGCTTAACCCCAAGGTCCCCCGAATATCCCCGGGGGACTTTTTTTTTACCCTGCTTTGGTTCAAAAAAAAAGAGAATATATCCCGTATGAAGGGACAGATTCTCTTTTAAATTACATATAAGATTTACGGATCAGGCGGAAAGCGAATGATCATCCTGAAAGGTATGGTTGAATCCACTATCCCATTTTGACTTTAAGAGGCTCATCCTTAAAACATCATGGTACTCTTCGTCAATGAGAATATCATGGTATAATAACCCTTCCAGTTCGAATCCGAAACGGCTGTTTAGGTTGATATTATTGATATTGGTATCCAGGGAATGGATAAAGACCTTATTCATTTTAATAATATGAAAGGCATAGAATAAAAACAGAAAAGTGGCCTGTTTGCCGATACCCTTATTACGGAACTGATTGGTTCCGATAAATTTTTTCATCTCCAGTTTGCGGGATCCCGTTTCAATACTGTCGGCCCCGATGATACCGACAAAGGTATCTTTATAGTTTACGGCCAGGTAATCTCGCGTGTCGCTGAGCAGATATGCGGAAAGAGCTTCCACCTCTTTGGGGAAAAAGCGAATAAAGGTATGGTTGACCTCTTTTTCTTTCAACCAGTCCGCAACAGTGGAGATATGTTCCTCGTTTAAAGGAGTAAGTTTTACGGCCCCAAGGTTCAGGCTTTTATCTTCATCCCAGTTGTTACCTATTTTATGAATATCGAAATCATAAAGACTCACACCGGAAGCGTGCTGCCCGTTATGGGATTTTTTGGTAACATAGTCGAGGAGATCCATACTCACGGTCAGAATACCGCTTTTATTTATCCCCTGTTTTACCAGTTCCTTGTAAAAGGAGCTGGTGACCACGCGCAGGAGTTGTTTTTGTTTTAATGCATCAAGGGTAGCAGTATCTTTTTGCGCCATTCTGACCTCCAAAGGTGGGAAACATCCATGTATGACCCAATTATACCATTAAAAAAAATAAATATCGTGAGCTTGCTCAATTATTTACCTTTTTTTTCTAAAATCAGCATGGTTATCCTGGATTTGCATATCAAACGTCCCGCTTCATCGGTAATATCAATATTCCAGACCTGAGTGGAGGATCCCAGATGAACAGGAGTCGCTTTCCCGTAAACCAGCCCCTGTTTCTTTGACTTGATGTGATTGGCGTTTATTTCCAACCCCACGGCATAAAGTTTTTGAGGGTCCAGGGTCAGATAACTGGCCACGCTGGCCACCGACTCGGCCAGGGCAACCGAGGCCCCGCCGTGCAGGATACCCGCGGGCTGTTTCGTTCTGTGATCTACCGGCATGGTGGCGGTTAAAGCATTATCCTCAATGGTGGTATACTCGATTCCCAAATGTGAAAGCATCGTGTCCCTGCTGAAACCGTTTATTTCGGCCAGGGTGTATTTCTTAAACCAGATCATTCAATTTCTCCTGAAAAGATTGGTAAACATCATATAGTTGGCAGCTTAGGGGAGCGGCCTTTTCTATCAGTACCCGCGCCGGAACATGCTGCTCATAAAAATCACTGACAATCTTAACCGATGAGAGTGGAAGCGCCAGCCGCCGCGTCTCTCCGGCCAGCCGAAACAGCTCCATGTCTACGACAACCGGTAATTCTTCATTCCCGCTATCCAAGGGCTGCCGGCTATCGGCTACGGAGATACAGCGCACCGCGGGCAGGTTTAAACCGGCGGAAGTCAACGGGATGGCAGTTTCACCGCTTTCATTTACGGAAAGGTCAACCTGAACCGGTGTATCTAAGGGGAGTCTTCTGTTTAAAACAGCGGCAAACCCCAGGTTAAGCAGATGTATCTCCTTAAAATCTTGCTTCAGCTTTTTTATTCCGGGCAAAATATGCCGAGATAGTCTATCTTTGTTGCCGGTAATAACCAGACAGGTGTCACCGGAGAGGTAGCCACAGGTTTCCTTCCTGAAGGTCATTCTCCGGAAAAAACATTGCGCTTCTGCTTTATGGGCAATAAGTAAAACAATCATCTTTTTTTTCGGAAGATGTGTAATTAGACACGAACTGTATACATTTTATCTTTAAGTTACATAATTTTTAGAAATAATGAGGGATTAATGAATCATAGCAAAAACCATAGGATGGACATAGACACAAAATCTTCGAACCATAGCGGATTTAAGGGACTTTTCGAAAAGATGCTGCGGCGGTTTATGACCATAACCTTTATGGCTGCCCTGATCCCCATCTATTTATTGGCTATCCTGATCATAGGTATTTCTTTGACGCCGGGTGTTTACTTCTTTAATTATGTGCATGAGGCCACCCTGAGCTGGTCGGCGCCGCTCAGCAACCTTTCCCTGGGGCTGGCCATTGTTGTCGGTTATTTCATGTATGGCTTTTCGGTTATCTTTGTTACGCCGTTTTTTAACTTCATTCTTCCCTTCCGGTTAAAGCCCTTTCGCGGGCCCTACTATTCCTGGGAGAGTGTGCCCTGGTATGTACACAACGCCTTGTTATATCTTGTACGATATACATTTCTTGAATTTATAACACCCACTCCCTTCAATATATTATTCTATAAAATGATGGGAATGAAGATCGGAAAAGGGGTTCAGATAAACACGACCAATATATCCGATGCGGCTTTGATCGAACTGGGCGACAAGGTGACCATAGGCGGATCGGCACATATTATTTGCCATTACGCCGCAAAAGGCTATCTGGTCATTGCCCCGGTAAAAATAGAAAAAGGAGCCACCCTGGGGCTGAAGTGCACGGTGATGGGTGATGTCCGGATCGGCGAAAAAGCGGTGATCGGCCCCCATGAAGTGGTGTTACCTAAATCACGTATTCCGGCGCATTACCGCAAAAACAAGCCCCTGAAGGAAGCTGCCAAGGTCTAAAATGACGATTTCTTACCAATTTCGTCTTTTATCATGTTTTTTAATTTTATGCGCATGATAACTTTCACACAGCACAAACATTATTTCACTATCTTTTGTCTATCAGTTAATTAGGGTAACTATTTATCAACTAAGGAGAGCATTATGAATACCAAGAAGGTAATTTTATCGGGCTTACTGCTTGGCTCGCTAACATTGTGGAGCTGTGAAAATGCAGCGGATGCCAACAAAACAAAAATCGAACCCATATCCATTGAACCGACTCAGGAAGTTGTAAGCGGAGAAGCTGAAAATGTTGCCGCCATCGCCATCAACATGCAAAGCCGGGTTATTCTGGATCATCAGGAAGTGATGGCCCTGGATGACGCCGCTCTGGGCAAGGTCAGCGGGGACAAAGTATATCGCTGGAATCCGGAAACCATGTGGCACACCTGGGAAGACGATCTTAACAACCCGGCCTACCCCGAGGCTTTCGCCGGCCATTATAAGCGCGGTCAGCAGCATATTGACGCTCAGGGAAATATCGTAAAAAAAGCCAAGTATGCCGTGGGTATCTACTTTTATTATAACACAAGCGGTAAATGGGGCTATGTCAATGACGATCCCACCGGAACCTCCTGGAACCATAACCTGGCCAGTGAAGAAGATCCGGCCATTGCCATTGTGACCCAGGACGGTTATCTCTTTTCCGGTAACGCGGAGTACCACACCATCTGGGATGGCTACTATTCCGATGAGTCCGGTCGTTTTAACAACACACTGGTGCGCTTTGAGACAAACGTGCTGATGAATGTGGATGAGCTTCTCATGAGCCTGGATGGAACCACCGTAACCATGTATGGTGACATACACTTTGAAATGTTGCCCTGGTCTGCCGATTTAACGGCCGATGGCAGCGATACGGTTACGGGATCGTTGAAGTATAACGGTGTTGTTGTTCAGCAACTCACCTACAGCGTTGCGGAGCTTGTAACCAAAGCAAAAAGTATTATGCCTTAGTTTCCTTAGTTAACTGACGCGAAAGCCCTTGTCCTTTACGGCGAGGGCTTTTTTTTATTCTTTCCGCCCAACAAAATGCCGCCAAATAATTCTTCCCAATAACGGCCTACTTAAAATAGTGAACACCCGATTTGAAAATTTCCTGATCATGGTTGCCGGGAACGTTTATGGCGGTATATTGTCCGGTCCGTTCCGAGTGTCCCATTTTTCCAAATATCTTTCCGTCGGGGCTGCAGATACCCTCAATGGCCAACACGGATCCGGAAGGATTATACCGGGCATCTCGGGCGAATTGTCCCTCCGGCGTTATATAACGGCTGACGATTTGTCCCTTTTCCGCTAAACCGGAAAGGGTTCTCTCCGTAGCCCAAAAGCGTCCTTCTCCGTTGGAAACGGGAATGATGTAGTCTTCATCCGGGATAACAAGCTGAGTCCAGGGTGATAATGAGGAGACAATGCGGGTGTGGACATAACAGGAATGGTGCCTCTTCAAGCGATTAAAAGTCAATGTCGGGGCATCCTCCGGCAACCGCTCCAAAACACGGCCATAGGGCAAAAGCCCCAAACGGATTAAGGCCTGAAAACCGTTACAAACCCCCAGAATCAGGCCATCGTTTTTTT
>WGCN01000028.1 GCA_015493745.1 Calditrichales bacterium | reverse complement strand
TATAAACTGGATGCCGATTCCGGCGATACCTGGGTCACCTGGACGTCCGATGACTCCACCGAGCAGGGCCGGGCGCTGGTGAGCGACGTCTATGATTCCTATGTGCTGGGCCGGCCCTCGCGGGTAAAGGTTATAGACTATTACGATCAGGTCTATGGCGATACGCTGCCCATGCAGGACGGTTCGGTATATTCCCATACCGATCATATCGCCGCAGGATTTGGTTTTATATTTAGATTGTTGGATGGAGCTCAATGGCCCGAATATACAATTACTGGCGCCATAATTGATAACGTCACCTCCGGTACGATTGTCTCCCTGGATAAAAACGGCGAGGCGCTGCCGGCGTCATTGGAGTTAAAGCCAAACTATCCCAATCCCTTTAATCCCGTTACCACCATTGAATTCAGCCTGGATAAAAAAGCGGCCATTGAACTGGGTGTGTTTAATCTTCGCGGTCAAAAGGTGGCCATTCTGGCCCTGGGAGAATATGGTCCCGGCAGCTACAGCTACCGTTTTGACGCCAGCTACCTGGCCTCGGGGGAGTATATTTATTATCTAAAGACAAGGGAACGCACGCTGAGGGGACGGATGACGCTAATAAAATAAGGTATAAATTTTCATGTTTATATTTTGCAAAGACACCGGATAGATTATTTCATAATGACATTCTTGGGGCTTGAATTTGAAAAAATTAAGAGCATGGAATAAAGCTTATCTCTATTTACACATGCATTCATTCCGTGGTATATTAATAGTATAAACAAAAGGCGTGGCATTTCTGCCACGCCTTTTATAAATACAAGGGTAGAAGTATGAGTTTAATTCAGGTCATCATTTTTTCATTTTTAATGGCTTCCTGTATGTCATGTTCGGAGTCGGTCTATCCTCCCGGTCAAAGCGATGGCGATGTGCGTGTTGTTTGGTCCTATGACCGCGATTATAATTTTAATGTTGCTGATATTGCCCAACCGGTTATTGTGGGCGACAGGGTGTATATGATTCATGACAAGCGCATGATTTGCCGTGGATTGAAGGATGGCAAGGAGTATTGGGTTGCGCAATTGGATAATTTTAATTCGATAAATACAAGAAAATTATTATACTCAAACGGTGCTCTGTTTTATAACTGGCACTACCGGGTTTATGCCTATGATGCCGAGGATGGCAAACGGCTTTGGAAAACCTCAATCCCTAATTTTACAGAACGACCATTGGAATATATGGCGCAGAATGAAACACATCTGTTTGTGCCGGGAAAAGGAAAGGTGGCCAGGGTAAACAAGTTCAACGGTAATGTCGATTTAATGATACCTTTAACCGATCTGATTCCAGATAGTGTGGAGCAAGGTTCCGGCGCTTTAACCGCTACGGATGATGGCAAGTTATATGTACCCACGGAATATTTTCGTAAAAACTATTATCTCCATACCCTTGAAGGCAGCATTTTATGTTATTCAAGTGAAACGGGTGAACTTTTATGGGGATACAAGTTGCCCAACCATAAGATAAAGCTGGAAGGTCGTGTTGATTCCAGTTATACCGGAGCCGGTGTGCAAGAAGTTAGCGTTTATAACGAGTTTCTTGCCGCGCAAGCCGGTATGTCGGTTTTTTTGTTTAACCGTCATACCGGGAAGTTGATCTGGGAAAAAAGATTTGAAAATGACGGCTTTTTTAGTATAGGTGTAAAGGTTTATGAAGATAAAGTGTATGCTTCGTCGACCTGGGGTTATTTATATTGTTTGTCCATTGATGATGGTCGTCTATTATGGAAGGTAAATACGCGCAATTCTCTCATTGCCGTTCTCAATATTTGGGGCAATCGACTCTATTTTTGTAATGATGGTGGTAGCGGCATATGGGTAGTTGATAAGGATACAGGAGAAGTGATCTGGAATGGTCGTCCGCCGGAATATAAAGATGATGAACACAACACCTATTTTTCCCCAGTAGAGACAAATGGTGAATATATGGTTAATGTAGGACAATGGAAGGTCTATTGTCTTACCGTCCCAAAATAAAAGAGCCCATAGATGAGGAGACGGATGACATTGCTTAAGTAAACCGCTATCTTTCCATCCGGGCCGGATATACGGCCCGGTTGTTTCCCTTTAAATCGAGGCAGAGCCATGCTCCCAAAATATGCCGCGGCTTAAACCATGTTTTGCGCGCTGCAATGATTGCATTCAAACTGAAGCGTCAGATGGCTTATTTGGAAACGCTCATGCAGCTCCTTTTCCAGTTCCCGCAAAATAAGCGATGCTGAACTCACGGGCATGTCGCGCACATCCACATGGCCTTCCATAAAAATATCATGCTCGTTCAGCCGCCATAAATGCACATGGTGCAGGTTGTTAACCCCGTCCACCGCCTCCACGGTTTTTTTGATCTCCCGCAAATCCACATTTTCCGGGCTGCCCATCATAATCACATTGACGGACTCACGCAGGATGCCGAAGCTTTCCTTTAAAATATAGAGCGATATAAGCACGGTCAGCACGGGATCGATCCAGTAGATATCCCAGTAGTAGATGGCCGCCCCGCCAAGGATAACCGCCACGCTGGAAACGGCGTCGCTAAGCAGATGCAGATAGGCCGAGCGGATATTCAGGCTGCCGGCGGCCCCTTTTTTTAACAGCAGGGTGCCGATAACATTGGCGGCCAGCCCGATACCGGCCACGGTCATCATCAGGCCGCCCGCTATGGCGTGGGGCTCGCTGAAACGGTGGTAGACCTCGGCAAATAAAAAGAGGCTTATGGCAATGAGCACCGCCGAATTTATGGTGGCGGCCAGAATTTCCGCCCGCTTCAGGCCAAAGGTGTATTGCGGACTTTTGGGTTTCTTTTTCAGGCGCAGGGCAATGTAGCTGATGATAATGGCCAGACCGTCGCTGAAGTTATGCAGGGCGTCGGACAGCAGCGAAAGGCTGCCGGACATGACGCCGCCGACTATCTCCACGGCGGTAATCAGAAAGTTGAGCATCATGGTTATGAAAAGGCGGCGGCCCGAGGTCGTTTCCGCTGCGTGGTCGTGGTGATGATGTCCCATGGCATTCTCCGTAAGTAGAAACATTTGAGTGTTTATTCAAGTGAAGTTACGCAATACTTTTGCCGCGGTCAACGGGTGATTCCATTTTACACAAAACAAAATTACGGTGCCGCAAAAAACTGTGGGGGAGGGGACTGCTCATATGTGGCTATGTTCCGGTCTCGCTCAAAGGCGCCCGTTTGCCGCCAGCGTTTTGATTTTAGTTATCCGTGCAAAAATGCGCATCATCAAAAGTAAAAAAAAATAGTTTCATTAAGTTCAGTAAAATTTTTTCGAAATTTAACGGGTAGGGTTGCTGCCGCGCATGGCCAATAACAGTCAAATTATGCTGTCGGCATTGTGTGGCGTTCAGGAATGACGAAAACCATAGACGGCAGTCGCCCGAACCCAACGGTAAGGTTTGGAAGCAGTTGAAAGATTTCCCGTCGCGGATTTCCGCTACTCCGACCCGATAGACTGTTTATAAGGCAATTATGGATAGGTACACCTTTAAAAGGAGAAAATATGCGATTATTTACTTTTTTTATGTTATTTCTGACGGGCCTGGCCTTTGCAACGGAGCAGGAAGAAGGGTTTAACGGCTTGCCCGATGAACCTGTTACCCCGCCCGTGGGGGAATTCACCGCGCCCGCGGTTTCTTTTCCCGTAAGCGCCAATGATGATTATTTTCTTGTCAATGAGCTTTCGGGTTCAGCGAGTAAGCAGTTTACGCGTACGGCTATTTCCGATAATAATGTCACCATCGTTGTATGGTCGGATTTCCGCAGCGGTTATTACAACGTTTATGCCCAGCTGATAGGTGCGGACGGCTCCAAAATCGACTCAAATATCATCGTTCCCGTAACAAAAACATACGTGCAAAATATGGACCCCTATGTTGTTGCCAATGGAGACCGCTTTTTGGTGGTTTGGAGGGACAGCCGTACGGGATATCGTACCTATGGCCAGTTTATAAGGGATGATGGAACCCTGGTGGGCGAAAACTTTAAAATTACCGATGATGACTCACGGGGCTCTTGTTACTATCCCTCTGTGACCACTAACGGATCGGAATATCTGGTTGTCTGGAGCGACACGCGCGAAGGCGGTAAATGGGATGTCTATGCTCAGTTACTGGACTCCGGGGGCGCCAAAATCGATACTAACTTCCGGGTGAACGGCTCCCCGCAGAGTACGACCAAATATTATCCGCGGGCAGCCATGGACAGTACCGGTAACATGGCTTTTGTGTGGTATGAGTACGATAACGGTAACTATAATGCCGCCTATGCGCAAATTTCGGCTTCGGGTGTTTTGCTGACCGATGAGGGAGAAGTGTTGACGGATGACTCTACGGTTACGCGCAGCTATTCCCCCGATGTGGCCGTGACAGATTCCGGTTTTATCGCTGTGTGGTACCAGGTTGTAGGCGCGTATCGAATTGTCGGGCAGCTTTTTGACTGGAGCGGGCAACGGGTGGATTCCAATATGGTGATGAGCGCCCAGGCGGAAGGCTCCGAATATGACCCTTCCGTAAGCAGCCTGCCCGGGGGGGAATATCTGTTGACCTGGAGAGCAAGGGCAAGTTCCTACACGATGGTTAAAGGGCGTGTTTTTAAGGGGAGAAAACCACTGACGGATGATTTTTATGTTTCCGGAGATGAGGATGAAGGCAGTAAAGCCTGGGCACACAGCCGGGCCAATGCCGCCGGCTTCTATGCGGCAAGCTGGATAAAAACGCCAAGAGGCGATTATAAGAACTCTGAGATCTGGGCGGTAGCCCGTGATATCGACGGTGAGGCCCTGTGGCCGCAGCAAAGGGTAAGCGAAGACGAAAACAGCAGCAGTCAGTACTACCCCGATCTGGCCCTTTCCGCGGACGGCAGTTTTAAGATAATCTGGGCCGATTACAGAGACAGGAATGTCTACAGGCCATACTTTCAGGGTTATTCCCCGGATGCCGCGCCGGTGGACAGCAATCGGACCCTGGAAGGAAGCACCTATCAGTCTGACCCACAGATCGCGGCCGGTCCACAAAACACCTATTTGCTTTCCTGGCGGCAATATTATAATTCTACTTATGAAATCATGGG
>WGCN01000027.1 GCA_015493745.1 Calditrichales bacterium | reverse complement strand
GGAGAGTTTGTCGATAATTTTACGTATTTTTTCTTTCTGTTTGCGGTCGGAAATATCACGAACGATGACATATAAGACATCCTGATGCCCGATACGGATTTTTCTCAGGGATACTTCAGCATCAAACTCTTCACCATCCATGCGTTTGTGCAGCCACTCAAAATGCAGCGGGCCGCGCTTAAAGGCTTCTTTTATTTTTTCCCGGGACAGTTCATAGGAGCCGGAGCCATCGGGCTGAAGCTCAGGTGATAAATCTGCCGGGTGTAGTTTTCTGAAGGCCTCAACCGTGTCTACCTTGAACATCTGCAGGGCGGCATTATTACAATCGAGGAATCCATCCTCGCCGGTAATCATCAGGGCATCGGTGGCATTGTCAAACAGGGTACGGAATTTTTTCTCATTTTCGGCCAGCTCGGCGGTTCTTTCCTTAACCTTTTTTTCCAGGGAAGCATTCAATTCCCGGATTTCCAACATGCTTTTATGGGCTTCATCGGTCTTTTTTTGCAACTTTTCAACCAGGTCGGCAAAGGATTGTCCCAGCCGGGCCACCTCGTCATGGCCCTCGACTTTAATCTTAACATTCCGGTCACCGTTGGCCAGTTGCCGGGCCTGGCGGGTGAGTTTAATTATCGGCCCGGTTAATCTGCGCACGGCAAAAAAACCAATAATACCGGTAAATAATACCGACAGAATGGAAATGAAGAGAACCTTGGTTTTGAGCCCGGCAATGCTCGACAGGATAACATCTTCATGGGCGATGAGAAAAAGACCCAGGAAACGGGAATCATCAAAGTCACTCAGGGGGATTTTAACGGAGATATGAATATCTTCATGCCCGCTTTCCCGGATAACCTTGACTTTGTTCTGTTTGAAGGAGTTCCAGACAAAGGGATGATCCAGAACCATGCCATTGTTTAATCCCTTCTCAAACTCCCAGTTTCTTAACTTGTTGGGATGCTGAATGATACCGCCGGAGGAGTTGGTAAGAATAATGTCATACTTATCATTCACCTCCAACTCATCTATAAGCAGTTGGGCATTGGTATTGATGACAATCAGGGCCTGTGGTTTTTTTAAGGTTCCGGTTTGCTCAAGAACGGCAATGAGTTTATCCAGACCTTTTTTATAAATCATTTTGTGTTCGTGGTAGGCTTTGCTTTCCAGGATACGCAGTGCTTTGCGCTTCTCACCTTTTTTAACCAAAGCCAGCGCCCTTTTTTCCAAAGAAACAAGCTGGTCATTGGCGGCCTTTACGGAATGTAACGCCTTGCGGGCGAAAGCCCCCCCTAAACGCAGGCTTTTTTCAATCACCCTATCCAGAAGAACCTCATTGGCTTCATACCTTTTTATCCACTTTACATTTCCCGATTGCGCGGCCGCCAGGGCAGACATGGTCAACACTTCGTCATAGTATTGTATCTTGCCGATTAAATCGACACGCTCGGGAGAAATCGTATAATTTGGGGTGGTTCCGGCATGGTTGAAAACAGGAACAACTATGCGCTGGGTCGGGCGCCACGGTTGTTCTATCACGCCATGTTCCCGGTTAAGGGTAATATCGGAAATATAAATCTCGCCCGGTAAAAGCATAGCCCCTTTAATGACGTAGGGAGCGGTGCTTTTATCCTGCAACCTGTCTCCCCGGTGGAAATGGATGGTTTTTTGCTCTCCGTGGGGGGCGTCAACCCGGACAATTTCATAGCCATTTTTCAGACTGACCAGCCGCACCTGCTGATAATTCTTGGCGCGTACCATCAGGGAAAAAGCCTGTTCCAGGTTGGCACGCCACTCATCGAGGCTTTTCTTGCTGTCGGGATCGTAACCGTTGTTATTTAAGGCACGTAAAACACCATTTACTCCCCGTGAATTGCTGAGAAAAATAGCATCCTTGCGCACCGCGTCTATACTGCGGGTCAGCCGTTCACTCTGCCGTTCAGCAGCTTCGCGCATCAGAGAAACGGAAGATTCTATCAGCAGATCCCGCGAGGTTTCGAAAGAATACCATCCGGCCAGTGAAACGGCAATTACCGTGACAATGGAGCCGGCCAGTGTTAGCTTCCAGACAATGGGCATACTCTTTTTTAGATGCATTTGCTTACACCAATGGCCCGGTTAAGGGGTTAGTATGAATATTTTCAAAAAGGGTACAAATGGGAAGTGCTCATTCTCTTTATAACGATTATTGTACCTCTGTTCCTTTATAAAGCCGATAAGATTGAGGGACATTTGAGCTCCGCGTTTACGAGAGTGTCCTCCCGCCGGGAAAAACAAGAACGATTCAGGTGGCAGCTCACAATCTTATATCCTTTTACTGATATTATTCTCGGAGCGGAAAGCGCAATAGTTAAGTACACGGTCAGAGTGTACGGAAATTACGACATGCCTCCCGCATCATCGGGGAAAGCGGACCGCTATTTACGATACATCCGCTTAGGGAATAATATGGAAGCGAAAGAAAAGTTTTTTTATGTTAAAAGCTATTTTTGTTAACAGATACAATGATTCCATAGTTTTTTTGCCTGGCAGAAGCACAGGCTTGCTTAAGACCTTTCTTTAAATCATGGGGGAGTGATGACCTTTACCGTTATAGATTATGTTATATTTTTTGCCTATATCCTTGGTATTGTGGCCCTGGGTTTTTTTGTCTCCCGCGAGAAGAAGGGCCATAAAAAAGATACCAACGATTATTTTCTGGCCGGTAATAAGCTTACCTGGTGGGCCATCGGAGCCTCACTGATTGCCGCCAACATATCCGCCGAACAGATTATCGGCATGTCCGGTTCCGGCTTTGCCAGCGGCCTGGCCATAGCCTCCTACGAGTGGATGGCGGCCCTGACCTTACTGATTGTAGGCAAGTTCTTCTTACCCATTTTTATCGAAAAGAAAATCTATACCATCCCGGAGTTTATTGAACAACGTTATAACACGACCTTAAAAACCATCCTGGCGGTCTTTTGGATTTTTCTTTTTGTCTTTGTCAACCTGACCACGGTTATGTTCCTTGGGGCCAAGGCGCTGGATACCATTTTGGGCAATGGCGACGGCAGTCTGTTAATGATATCCATGATCGGTCTGGGAGTGGTGGCCGCGGCCTACTCCCTGTATGGCGGTCTCTCCGCCGTGGCCTGGACCGATGTGATACAGGTGGTCCTGTTGGTGGTGGGCGGCCTGATCACCACCTTCATTGCTCTGGATTATGTAACGCCGGAAGGGGGCATTCTCAATGGCTTCAGCCATGTGTACGATGTTGCCGGTGACAAATTTCATATGATTCTGGATCGCGCTAATCCCGAATTTAGCAATCTGCCCGGTATCGCGGTATTGATCGGCGGCATGTGGATTGCCAATCTCTATTATTGGGGTTTTAACCAGTATATCATTCAACGGACGCTGGCTGCCAAATCGCTCAAGGAGGCGCAACGTGGTATCGCCTTTGCCGCCTTTCTAAAGCTGATCATTCCCTTTATCGTGGTTATTCCGGGGATTGTGGCTTATGTCATGTTTAGCCACCCGGAGGGTACGGTATTGGTTGAGGGCGTTCGTAGTGCCTTTAGCCTGCCTGATGGCGGCATAAACTACGACAAGGCCTACCCCTGGCTGATCAGTACCTTTGTGCCAACCGGGCTTAAAGGGGTGGTGGTCGCCGCACTGACGGCCGCCATTATCTCTTCGCTGGCGTCGATGATGAACTCGGTTTCCACCATTTTTACCATGGACATCTATAAGCCGTATATCCAAAAGGACGCTTCCCAAAACCAACTGGTACGCACGGGCCGGATCGTCGCTCTGGTGGCCATTCTGATCGCTCTGTTCATCGCCCCGTTTTTAAAAACCCTGCCTCAGGTGTTTCAATATATTCAGGAGTATACCGGGCTGGTCAGTCCGGGTATTCTGGCTGTGTCCATGATGGGACTGTTCTGGAAGAAGACCACCACCCGCGGAGCCATATGGGGAACCTTGTTGTCCATTCCCGTGGCTTTGCTGTTGAAGATCCCGGCCATTGAATTGCCTTTTATGGATCAGATGATGTACACCTTTATCATCACCGTGGTTATTGCCGGTATGATTAGCCTGGACAGCAACGAGGCCGATGATGATCCGAAAGGTTTTAGTCTGACCGCCAGGCTTTTTAGAACCGATAGCGTGTTTAACGTGGCCGCCTATACGATTTTGCTGTTGCTGGCGCTGTTGTATGCCGTTTTTTGGTAGGGGCAATTCCGGCGGGAAGTGCTGTCCGGCCGGGGGCTAAATTAAGCGCCGGCTTTATTAAAAATGGAGGACAATATTAAGTGGCTGTTTGTAACGCAATGCGGAAGGAGGCTGTGGCGAGGTCGCGTGGCTGTTACTCCAGTCATAGGCAAAATAGGCGCCTATCGGGGCCGGTATCAGATAAAACACTCCCCCGGCGGCGGAACCCAGCAGGGTGATCCAGAAACTGCCGTTACCGTTTTTTCCCTGGCCATAGCTATAAACGCCCCAGGCGCCGCCCACCACATAGCCCAAAATACTACCAAGAACCGCGGCCGCCAGACCATCGTAACCGTCTCCACCCGTGACCTCGGTTATAAGGATGCCTCCCGCCAGTCCGCCCAGGCTGCCCAGCGCGGCATAGGTATATCCTTGTAATATCTGCTCAAAAGCGATGATTTCCTCCGGAGATGCATTGGTTGACATATCCGCGGTATGGATGAGTATGTTCTGCCGCGCAACCGGGGTCGTTAGCAGATGCCTGGAAAATTTAACGCCGGCCATTGCATTGGCAATGAAAAGAAAAAGAAAGAGTATGCAAATTCGCTTCACGGGGCCTCCCGGGTTATGTAGAATTTATATTCTTTTCGGAAGTATATTTTTAAGCGTAAGATTTTTATAAAAGATTCACAAAGGGGTTGGATAGCCTGGCATATGGTTAGGAAAAGGTGGGATTTTATTAGGAGGACAGGCCCGCAATATCTACCAAAGTGTGTATTTCGCTTAAGAACCTTCTCTATAGCGGCTCTCCGGAAAAAAGAAACCCCTTGCTAAGTTTATACTAACAAGGGGTTAATGTGGCGCCTCCCGGACTTGAACCGGGGACACACGGATTTTCAGTCCGTTGCTCTACCGACTGAGCTAAAGCGCCATCCTTTTTGAAAGACAGGCAATTTAAGTAGCTCAAATAATCGATGCAAGCCAATATGCTAAATTTCCTAAAAAAGATTTATATCGAGGCCTTCCCTTTTGATATGTCGGCTTAAGGAGTCCAGACTTATCAGGGTTTTGTTGATCCTGATATACAGCATGCTGTCATACAGGGCTTTTCCCAGGGAACCCTCCTTGCTGTTCAGTTGGCGCAATATGTCGTTTAACGTGCTGCTGGTGGTATCCAGGCGGGCGCTGATCCTGTTCAGGTGCATAAAGCTTTGGCTGATCATAACGCGGTTACTGTCCACAAGATTTTTAAAATTGCCCGATCCCTGTTCCAGATTGTTCATGGTGGCGTTCCACTTTTGGGCATTTTGGGCCAAAAGCTCTTTAAAGCGCAGGCTTGTTTGATTGAGATTGGCCAGGCTTTGACTCAAGTCGCGTTGAAGGGTTCCCTGTCTTAGCAGTTTGTTTATCATGGAGACCGTGCTGTCCAGGCGGAAGGTGAGGCCGGAGACATTTTCGGCCAACTCCCCGATGGTCATGCCTACGTCAACAATGCGGCCGCCATACCGGCCCCTGAAAGGCTGCAAGGCGAGGTTGATTTTTTCCGGAGACCTGCCGGGGTTTATTTCGACGCGCATCCCGGCCAGTAGCTCGGCACTGACGATGGTAAAGGTCGCGTCCCTGTAAAGCTGAATATGATCGCTGATTTGGAGAATACAGAGGACGGAGCGTCCCCGGGGGAGAATCTGTTTTACCTTGCCCGCTTTGAGGCCGTTGACGGTTACCGGGTCGCCGGGGACCATGCCGCCGACATTTTCAAACACAACCTGAAGGTCATAGGTGTCGGGTTCCAGCTTAAGGCCCTTGCCCCAAATAATGGCGCCCAAAAGGATGGCGGTGGCGATGATAACCGTAAGGCCAACCTTAAACTCCTGGTTGACTTTCAGGGCGGTCATGTATGCAAAACTTCCCTTAAATCCACTTTGTGGCCGGTCGGCACATCCAGGCATTCAAAACGCACCCCCTTTTGCATACAGCGCTTGAATGAGGCCACCTCTTCATCGGAAAGATAGAGGTAGGACAGGTAATTCCGTCGTCCCTCTTTGTAGTGGATGCCTCCCACGTTTACCGTAGAAAAAGTAACCCCCCTGGCCAGCAGGTGTTCTATCACCTCCGGGCCCTTGACCAGAAAAATAGCATTGGCCGGGTCGGGATCGGCGTGGGTTAACAACTCCGCGGCATGTTCCTCGTCCAGAATCAGCGTCTCCAGGGTTTCCGGAACGCAGGAAAGATAGAGCTCTTTCTCCCAGTCGTTGGCCATAACCTCGTCATCGCATAAAATGATTTTTTCACTCTGCAAAACGCTGGCCCAGCCAATAACAACCTGGCCGTGAATCAGGCGGTCGTCGATTCTGTACAGTTGTATATTCATTCTATCACTCGTATCGCTTTCTGGCCATCTTCAAGTATTTTATGGAGAAGCTGCTCGGCGTTCATGTTGTTCCGGTTTATGGCAAAGGAAATCAACATCGGTAAATTGACGCCCCCAATAATTTTTACCTCTTGGCGTTCCTTTTTTATACGAAAAGCGGTTTGCCAGCAACTGCCGCCCACCAGATCGGTGAAGACAAACAGCGCGCTTTCCGGACATGAGTCGCACAGACAAATCACCTCATTGGCAATCGCCGCCAGGTCTTCTTTCTGGTTAGAGAAAACATACATGTCTTTTTCGGCATCCGCAAACTTTTGTGTGGTCTCGATCATGGCCCGGGCCAGATTACCATGGGTTATCAACACCCCGATTATTCTCACTATTCCAGATCCTTTTCCAAATATGAGCGGTCGTCGGCCAGCGGGCTGGCCTTTTTGTCAAGCATCCGTTTCCGGCTGCGGGCGTTAAACTCTTTTGCCGGATGAAAACCATACATTTTGGAAAGATGGTTAAGGGCGATGGTTTCGGAGATCACGGTAATGTTCTTTCCGGGATTGATGGGCAGAATGATTTTGGGAATTTCAATTTCCAGCCAGGTGGCATAGGTTTCGTTCAGCCCCACACGCTCATAGGCCTTTTGTTCGTCCCACTCTTCAAGATATACTTCTACTTCCACCCGTTTCCGCATGCGGATGCCGCGGATACCGAAAACCGATTTTATATCCACCAGGCCAATACCGCGGATCTCCATCATATGCTCCGATTGCTCTACGCCGTATCCGATCAGCACATCCTCGGCTTTTTTCCGCAGAATGACCAGGTCATCGGCTACCAGGCGGTGTCCGCGCTCGATCAGATCGAGGGCGATCTCGCTTTTGCCGATACCGCTGCGTCCGGTAAAAAGGATGCCTACCCCGTAAACATCCACCAGGGTGCCGTGAACGGATTGCCGGGGTGCGAATACATTGGCCAGGTAGTCCCCAAGCAGATGTACGAACTGGGTGGTGTTCAGGGTGGTCTTAAATACGGAAATATTGCGCAGGGCGGCGGCTTTTAATAAGTATTCCGGCGCTTCGTTGCCATTGGTAATAATAACCGCCGGTATCTCAAATTCGATAAAACGGTTGATGGATGACTTAAGCTCGTCGGCTCCGATCTTCTTTAAATAGGAGATTTCGGTGTTGCCGAGAATTTGCAGACGATCCCAGGTAAACAGATCCACGTAACCCGAAAGGGCCAGCCCGGGACGATGAAGCTCGTCATTGCTGATCTTGCGGTTCAGACCGTTCTCGGAACAGAGAATCTCCAGTTTGAGCCGGTTTCTGTTGGCCTTAAAAAGATCGCGGACATATATAAAATGATCATTCATAAAACAATATAGCAACAAACATAAAAAGGATAAAAAAAAAGAAGGCCCACAGGACCTTCTTTAGTAAAAAAACGTTACTTAATCTTGCAGGCTTTCGACAATCTTTTGGTTGTCATGCTCTTTTAATCTCTCTTTGGCCCGGGCGATTTGGCGCTCCAGATTATCAATGCCGAGATCGATGGATTTAAACACATCTTCCGAGCGCTCTTTTACGACAATCATTTTGTGCTTAAGCTTTATCTTAAACTCTACAATCTGATCTTGTTTCTCGTAGGAGAGAACCGCGTTGCCATCCATAATCAATTCCGAAAACCGGTCAAGGCGTCTCATCTTATCGATAAGATAAGTTTTGATCCTCTCCGGTGCTTTATAACCACGGGTTGTGATGGCTAGTTTCATAGCATTCCTCCTTAGATTTAGGATTTTTTTTGTGTTGCGCGTTTATGCGCGTTTTTATAGACATTCTGCAAATGCTCTATTGATATATGTGTATACACCTGAGTCGTTGATAAGTTCTCATGGCCCAGTAAATCTTTTACAACGCGGATATTGGCGCCATTGTTCAATAAATGCGTGGCGTAACTATGCCGCAAAATGTGCGGATGGGCTTTGGTGTTCCGCACTACCTGTTGGATGTATTTTTTTACCAGCCGTTGCACGGCCATCGGATACATTTTTTTTCCCGAGGAGAGTACGAAAAGCTCCCGGGTGCCGGGCAGGGCCACCGCCGGACGCCGGTTTATATATTCCTTCAGGGCGTTCAGTGCCATGTCTCCCAGGGGGACGATCCTTTCCTTATTACCCTTGCCATGCACGCGCAGCGCTTTTTCCCGTAAAATCAAATGCTCCATTCTCAGGCCGATTAATTCACTCAGGCGCAGGCCGCAGGCATAAAACAGTTCCAAAATGGCCCGGTCCCTGACCGCTTCAAAAGATTGCCCCTTGACGGTTAACAGTATTTCGGAAACTTCTTCCGCCGTTAAAAATTCCGGCAGCTTTTTTTCGAACTTGGGCATTTTAACGGATGCGGCAATGCTTTGCGTAACCACCCCGCTGATTTCCAGATAGCGAAAAAAGGATTTCAGGGTGGCCACCTTGCGGGCGATGCTGCGTTTACCCAGACCGCTTTCATGCAGTTCCATCAAAAAGGCGCGGATATCCCGGAGGGTGACCCGCTCCCAGGAAATATCGTAACCGTCGTTTAAATGTGTAAGAAATTTGCTGAATTGGTTCAGATCGATGCGGTAATTTTCGATGGTATGACGGGAGTATCTTTTTTCGAGCTCTAAGTACCGGAAAAATTTTTGTGAGGAAATATCCATAAAAATTGTTTTACCTGTTGTGGTAATGTTTCTTTTTCATTATCGAAACAGAAATGATAAATTGCAACATAAATCATGAATATTTTTTATAACGATACCCGGGACAAATCCATTCCATTTCGGAAAACTACATAAAGTGTGTCGCTTTTGGCGATATGGAAAAATAAAAAGACAAAAAAGCATTAATTAATTTGCACCATTGTCCCTTTAATCTTAAAATGCAAGCCATTTTGAAATCCAATAAATCCCTTTTGAATACGGAATAATATGAGCAAGAATCTGGTAATAGTAGAATCTCCGGCCAAGGCCAAAACCATCAATAAATACCTTGGCAACGATTACAGCGTGATCGCTTCCTATGGACATGTGCGTGACCTGATCCCCAAGGAGGGCGCGGTGGACACCGAAAGCTTTGAAATGAAGTATGAACCCATCAAATCCAGTAAGAAACATATAGACGCCATTTATAAAGAGGCCAGGGATAGCGACGCCATCCTGCTGGCCACCGACCCCGACCGGGAAGGGGAAGCCATCTCCTGGCATATCTATAATCTGCTTAAAGGTAAAAAACTGACCAAGGATAAAAAGATCAAAAGAATCGCCTTTCATGAAATTACGAAGAGCGCGGTTCAAAAAGCCCTCAGTCAGCCGCGGGATCTGTCCGATGAACTGATCAATGCGCAGCAGGCCCGGCGGGCCCTCGACTATCTGGTGGGCTTTAATATCTCACCCCTTCTTTGGAAAAAAATAAAACGCGGCCTCTCCGCCGGACGGGTGCAAAGCCCCGCCCTGCGCCTGATCGTGGAAAGGGAGATGGAAGTTGAGGCCTTTAAGCCCCGGGAATATTGGACCATCGAGGCACTTACCGCCAAAGAGTCCAAACAAGTTTCCGCCAGGCTCGTCCGTTACCAATCCAAAAAAGTTGACCAGTTCTTTGTGAATAATGCCCAAAAAGCCGACGAAGTGGCATCCCACATTGAACAGGCGGCACAAAAGGAACTGACGGTTGCTTCCATCACCAAAAAAGAGCGTAAACGCCATCCCTTTGCACCCTTTACCACCAGCACCCTGCAACAGGACGCTTCGCGGAAGCTGGGTTTCTCGGCGCAGAGAACCATGCGCGTTGCGCAGCAACTCTATGAAGGGATCGATACCGGCGGCGGTGAAGTCGGTTTGATCACCTATATGCGTACCGACTCGGTCAGCATGGCCCAGGAAGCCATTACCGAAATACGTGATTTTATCTCCAAACAGTTTCCGGAAGCCTTGCCGCCCAAGGCCAATTTTTATAAGACCAAATCGAAAAACGCCCAGGAAGCCCATGAGGCCATTCGCCCCACTTCGGTGAAAAGAACTCCGGAGCAGATAAAAAAGGCTCTTAGCGATGATCAGTTCAAGCTCTACCGTCTCATCTGGACGCGGGCCCTGGCCAGCCAGATGATGCCGGCCTTAATGGATACGGTTTCCGTTGAGTTCAGCGCCGGGGAAGGTAATGTGTTCCGGGCCTCCGGTTCAACCATAAAAAAACCGGGATATCTTGCCGTTTATCAGATCGGCATGGATGAGGACAGTGAAAAGGAAGATGAAAAGATATTGCCACCCTTTAGTGAAGGGGAGAAGCTGCCGTTGAAAAAGATCAACAGGGAGCAGCACTTCACCAAACCGCCGCCCCGGTATACCGAAGCCTCGCTGATCAAGACGCTGGAGGAGTACGGAATCGGACGGCCCTCAACCTATGCGGCCATCATATCTACCCTGTTGCAGCGTGAGTATGTGACGCTGGAAAACCGGCGTTTTAAGCCGACCGATATGGGCAAGATCGTCAATAAGTTTCTGACCCGCTATTTCTCCACCTATGTGGATTATGAGTTTACCGCCCAGTTGGAAGACAAGCTGGATGCCATTGCCCGCGGGGAAGAGGAGTGGAAGCCGTTGATGAAATCCTTTTGGAAAAGCTTTAAGGAAAAGGTGGATGAAACGGAAAAAATTCCACGCAGCGAAATCAATGAGGCCCGTGTTCTGGGAACCGATCCCAAAAGCGGCAAGCCGGTCAGTGTGCGTATGGGGCGCTACGGCGCCATGGCCCAGATCGGTGAGGCCGAAGATGAGGAAAAACCCCGCTTTGCCAGCCTGCGTCCCGATCAAACCCTGGATAGCATCACCCTGGAAGAAGCTCTGGTGCTGTTTGAACTGCCGAGAGAACTGGGCACCACCGAAGCCGGCGAGGTGGTAACAGCCAATATCGGACGCTATGGTCCCTATGTGCGGGTCAATAAAACCTTTGTGTCCATCAAGGGCGAGGATCCCCATACCATTACCCTGGAGCGGGCCCTGGAACTGATCGCCGAAAATGAGGAGAAAAAGAACAACCGCATCATTAAGGATTTCGAAGACGGTGTTCAGATATTGCGTGGTCCTTACGGGCCCTATATCACCAATGGCAAAAAGAATGCCCGCATTCCCAAAGGGACGGAGCCGGAAAGCATCACCCATGATCAGGCTTTGGAAATGATTGAAAAGGCCCCGGAAAAGAAAGCCCGTGGCAAACGGCGGGCAAAAAAATAAGCATCACCGCTGAAAAGTATCTGTTGTATCCTGTGATATGAGATGCCGGGTTAACCGGAGGTGTGCATGGGAGACTAAGCGGCCAAAGCCGGTTTAAGGCGAATCGTTGTTGTTCGGCCGGCCGGTGCGGTTGTGGCATGGACGGTTTCTTCCCGGTAAATGGAAAGGAGCCTCGGTTTTTCGCAATAAAGGAAAAACTTGGCCTTCATTTTGTATTTTATTTTTAACTTCATCTGTTTGCTCCCTGCAATGAATAATGCATCTTACAACTATATTAGACGATATTCATTGATCTGTGTTACATAATCCCTATGATCTCTGTCACTTGCTCATTATCGCCGGAGATTCGGCCTCTTTAATTTTTACCCTGGCGTTGTTCAGATTTCATCGGGACATGATGGGTTATACGGAATTTTGCCTTCCCGGTTTCTTTTTGGTATATTGGTGTACAAAAATACACC
Source organism: Calditrichales bacterium (assembly GCA_015493745.1). Taxonomy (GTDB): domain Bacteria; phylum Calditrichota; class Calditrichia; order Calditrichales; family J004; genus J004. The sequence goes on along the minus strand of WGCN01000027.1, from coordinate 16,316 downwards.
AAAGGAGGCCGGTATGCAACAAAATATCAATCAGCGGGAAGAGCAGAATGTCCCGTCGGATATCCGGTTACAGCAATTGACGGAGGAAGAGCGGGAATGTTTTGAAGAGCGGGCGGCCATTATGGAATACGATGGCGGTCTGGAACGGGCGGTGGCCGAAACATTGGCCTGGCGGCGTATTGTGGAGAGCCGTGTCCCCCTGGCCGGATAAAGCGCGGGCCTGCGTTGATCGTTATGCAAATTTTTGGGCGCATGTGTTTAAAATAAAAAAGTCCCCGGAATACAGGGACTTACAGAGCACAGGTGCGAACTCCAGGTTGGCGTTTACCGTAAGGCCTTCAACGCCGCCTCGTAATCCGGTTCCCGGACAATTTCGGGTACCTGCTGGCTATGGATGACCCGGCCATCTTCATCGATAATGACAATGGCCCGTGACAGAAGGCCGGACATCGGTCCGTCTATAATGCGCACGCCGTAGTTTTTACCAAAGTGCGCATCACGTAATTCCGACAGATTTATAACATTGTCCAGCCCTTCCGAGACACAAAAGCGTTTATGGGCAAAGGGCGTGTCTTTCGAGATGCACAAAACGGCACAGTTCTCCAGTTTTTCGGCTTCGGCGTTAAAGCGACGCACCGAGGCGGCGCAAATACCCGTATCCAGGCTGGGAAAGATGTTCAGCACCACACGTTTTCCCTTAAAATCCGCCAATGAAACATCCTGCAAGTCCGTTCCGGTTAAGGTAAAGTCCGGCGCTTCGCTGCCTGTTGCCGGCAATTCGCCGATCGTGTGAATTGGGTTTCCCTTAAGTGTAATTTCTGCCATGCGGCCTCCTAAATGGTTTTTTAGAATAAAACGGTTTTCCTGCAACCGGAAATTAATTTAAACAAGCATGCGGCTTTATAAAAATAAATCCCTTAATCTTCAAAATCGGCAAGTGCCCGGCCGATACCGAAATAGGAGTGAATGTACTCCTTATGGCCGCTTTCAATTTGGGAGTAGCGCATCATATGGTAAAGTTTCTTTTGCTCCCGCTCTTTCTTTTGATCCAGATAATCCTGATCGCTAAGGTTCGCGGGCAGTTCGGCCACGACGCGGATGTTTTTTGTTTCGATGCTGCCTTCAATAACGCCGTAACGATCCAGAATATTGAGCACCGTCTCCGCGCGGTAATCGCGGCGGTTTTTATAGGTGAGTTGTTCCTTGAACCACTCCAGCCCCTCGCCGTTTACCCGTTCGTTATCGTAACGCAGCAGATTATAGGCCCGGTCATAAAACTCGGCGTCGGGGTTGTTCCAGCGGATAAACTCCAGGTGGATGTTTAAGTCCTGTTGATCATAGAGCAGGGCGCAAACGGAGGATTTTCCATCCCGGCCGGCCCGGCCGATCTCCTGGTAGTAGGATTCCAGGGAGCCCGGCACCTGGGCGTGAATGACAAAACGGATATCCTCCTTGTCGATACCCATGCCAAAGGCGTTGGTGGCCAGAATGATCATGTTTTTTCCGCTCATGAAACGGTTTTGTACTTTTTTACGCTGATCCATCTCCAGATTGCCGTGGTAGGTGCTGTGGCGTACTCCGGCGGCATGCATGATCTCACTCATGCGTTCCAGATCCTTGATCAGTGTAAAGTAGATGATACCGCTGCCCTTGTGCTCACGCAAAATATCGAGAATGACCTTCTTTTTTTCTTCATCACCCCAAAGCCCGATATTTTTCAGGGAAAGGTTGGGGCGCTCTATGCCTTCATGGAAAAGGGTGATCTCCTCTTCCCTGATATTCAGTTGGCGGATAATGTCTTTTTGCACATCAGGTGTGGCGGTCGCGGTCAGGGCAATGGTCAGCGGTTGGCCCATCATTTTTCGGAAGGCGGCCAGGCGCGTATAATCCGGGCGGAAGTCATGACCCCACTCACTGATGCAGTGTGCTTCGTCCACGGCCAGCAGGCTTATCTCCCGCCGGGAAATGATGTCGACAAACTCTTTTTTTCGAAAACGTTCGGGGGTGACATAAAGCAGTTTGTAAGCGCCTTCACTGAGCCGCGCATAACGTTTTTCCCGCTCTTTTTTGGAGAGAGAGGAGTTGATGTATACCGCGTCCACCCCTTTTTTTTGCAGGGCGTCCACCTGGTCCTTCATCAGGGCGATCAGCGGGGAAATAACCACGGTCAACCCTTCGAACATCAGAGCCGGTATCTGGTAGAGAAGGGACTTGCCCGAACCGGTGGGCATAATGGTCAGGGCATGTTTACCCGAAATAACATGTTCGATGATCTCTCTTTGCCGGCCGCGAAATTCTTTGTGACCGTAAACTTTGCTTAAAATTTCCAATATGTTTTTTTGCACGGAATAGTACCTTGAACTTATGATTTACACTTCCGCCGGGTGGAAGCATGGGCTTGCTTTTACGTTGTACGGCCTGTCATGCGGGAAGTTACCCTGTGATGCTATAACATCTCCCAAAAGCGCATCAAAGAAAACCCCTGCCGCACCCAATCTAAGTTAATTCCGATGCTGTCGCTGATAAAAATAACCACTTTCCAAAAGGCACGGTTGATAAAGGAGTCGGTGAAAAAGGCATACATCATCGCCAGGACGATGATGCCGGTTAAATCTTTGAAGCGGGTCAGCAAGGCGGGGGGCAGCCAGGGCTGGATAAAGCCGAAACCGTCCAGACCCGGAATGGGCAACAGGTTGAACAGTATGGCGCTTATCTGTAAAAACAGCAGCAGGGAAAGAGAGGGCAGCAGGGACAGGGGAACGGGGAGAAGGTGGATAAGGATAAGCAGCATCAGGGCTACCGCCACATTGGCCGCCGGGCCGGCCAGTGAGATAAGACTTAAATCACGGCGGCTTTTTATGGCCTGGGTGTTTATGTAAACCGCGCCCCCCGGCAGACCGATTCCGCCCATCAATAAAAAAAGAACCGGCACGACAATGCTGAGGAAGGGGTGGGTATACAGCAAGGGGTTAAGGGTCAGATAGCCTTTTTCCTCCACGGAAAGATCACCAAAGCGGAAGGCGGTGTAGGCATGGCTGAACTCATGCAGGGCCAGGGAGATGATCCATCCGGAGGTGACGGCCAGAAAGGTGATAAAGCCATCCCATTGGGGCCAAAGTCCCAACAGGGTCAGGCAAAGCAGAAAAAATAGGGTTAATGCCCCAAAAACGGGGCTTATATTTTGATGAAGGATAGTGAACTCCTATTCGCTGACATGGTGGTGAAAAAGAAGGGCTTTTTGCCCGAAGCGTTCAAACTCTTTTTGAAAACGGAAACCGCAATGTTCCAAAACCCGTCGGGCGGGGTCATTGTCCGGAGCGATCACGGCGACCGGTTGATCCATTCCCTTTTGTCCGGCCCAGGCGATGACCGCCCGGGCAGCCCCGGTGGCCAGGCCCCGCCCGCGGTGCGCGCGTAATATGGAAAATCCCAGCTCAATCCGCTGCCGATCCTCTATGTTGCGCATCATTAAGCCGCACTGCCCCAGAGCCTCACCCGTGAGGGACTCCAGCAGCCAGATACCAAAGCCGTGGGTTCCATAGGAGTGCCATTGATCCTCCAGCCAAAGTTGGGCATGCTCGGCTATCTTCTCCGGCGGGAAAAAGGTCATGGCCGGAGATTCGCTGAGCAAACGGATAACAAAGGCCTTGTCCTGCTCCCGGTATTCGCGCAGGACGAATTCCTTTTTTGAGATAATGATCAAGAGGAAGACCCGATGGCCATATTTAACAGGGCCTGGCCGCTCAGACGGAAGGTGGTCCACTCTTCCATGGCCCCGGCCCCCAAGCGCTTGTAAAAATCGATGGCCGGTGTGTTCCAGTCCAGAACGTTCCATTCCAGGCGTCCGCAGTCACGCTCTATGGCAATTTGTGCCAGCCGGCTCAGCATGGCCTTGCCGTAACCCCGGCCGCGATGCTCTTCGTTTACATATAGGTCTTCCAGGTGTATGCCCGGTTTGGCCAGAAATGTGGAGTAATTATGAAAAAACAGGGCAAAGGCCACGGGAGTATCTCCTTCATGGCCCAGCAGAACCTCGGCGTAGGCCCGCTTGCCGAAAAGTGAGTTTTTTAAATTTTCTTCCGTGGCCACAACCTCATGAGAAAGTTTTTCATATTGTGCCAAAGATTTTATAAATTTCAGGATTACGGCCGCATCATTGACGGTGGCCTGGCGTATGGTAAGGGTCATGACACCTCTTTGCTGGTCTGTAAGTGAAAATATTTATCCTTCACGGGTAACTATTCTTTTGATTTACCCGATAAACAATTTAATTTTTGAAAAAAAAACGACTAATGCAACTTTGTGTGATAACGGACGTAGCTCTTTGTCATACAGGTTAGTATGTTATTTCCCGAGACGTATACCCCTCCTCAATACGCCTCGTAGCCCGCACCAATTCCCGGTTGTGCGGGCTTTTCTTTTTTTTAGGCCTTACAGGCTTTTTCATGTTATAAAAAGATGGAATATTTACTCCCCGTATGATGTTTAGTCCGGCATGAGTTGATTCACGGATAAAGAAGCGGGGCGTTTGTCTGTTTTCAATTATTGTTTAAATTGCCACACATCAATGAAACGGAGTAGCTGTAAATGACACGGGTTTCCATCAGTCGTAAATTTGAATTTTCGGCCAGCCACCGTTACTGGCGGGAAGAGTGGACGGCGGAAAAAAATAACGAAGTGTTCGGAAAATGCACCAGTCCATACGGCCACGGGCATAACTATGAACTGCATGTTACCCTGAGCGGCCCCATAGACCCGAAAACGGGAATGATCGTCAATCTGACCGAAGTGAAAAAACGGGTATCCGGGATTTTGGAGGATTTTGATCATAAATATCTCAATCGGGACAATGTCCATTTTAAGGATCTGGTACCGACCACGGAAAATATTGCCCTGGTTCTTTTCCGGCTGATAGACGCGGACTTGAGCCATGACGGCTTTGAACTGTTAAAAGTACGTCTGTACGAAAAAAGCGATCTGTACGCCGAGGTGTGGAGATAAAATGTTACATGTGACTTTTACCCGTGTCTACACTTTTTGTGCCGCGCACCGTCTGCATTCACCCTGGTATGATGAAATGAAAAATTATGAAATTTATGATAAGTGCAATAATACCAGCGGCCATGGGCATGATTACCGGCTGGAAGTGAGTCTGACCGGTATGCCGGATGCGGAAACGGGAATGATCTGGGATCTGGTCGATATGGATAAGAAAGTACAAACGGTGCTGGACACCCTGGATTTTAAGCATCTTAATAAGGAAGTGCCCTATTTCCGGGATAAGATCGCCACTTCGGAAAACCTTATCCAATATCTGTGGATGCATCTGGAAAGGCTGTTTCCGCCGGAGTGTCTGTATCATCTGAAATTATGGGAAACCAACAACAATTATTTTGAAATGGGAAGGAGCAACGCGCAGTGAACGATTCTAAAGCGGAAGACGCTGTTCGTGTTTTACTTGAGGATATCGGGGAAGATCCCGAGCGGCAGGGGCTGGTACGCACCCCCTACCGCGTGGCCAAGATGTACCGGGAAGTTACCGTCGGTTACGGCCAAAATGCCCGGGAAGTGGTTAACGGGGCCATTTATGATGTGGCCTACGATGAAATGGTGGTGGTGACCAATATCGAGTTCTATTCCATGTGTGAACATCATATGCTGCCCTTTTACGGCGTGGCCCACGTGGCCTATCTGCCCAAAGGCAAGGTGATCGGTTTGAGCAAAATTCCGCGTATTGTGGAGATGTATGCCCGCCGCCTGCAGGTGCAGGAAAACATGACCCGGCAGATCGCCGACACCATTCAGGAGATATTGCATCCGCAGGGGGTAGGCGTGGTGGTGGAAGGCCGGCATATGTGCATGATGATGCGCGGTGTGCAAAAAGATCAGGCCAAGATGATCACCTCCACCCTGGTCGGCGCTTTTAAGCATGACGAAAAGACCCGTGATGAATTTCTGCAACTGATCCGGAGCAGCCGTGCCAATCCCTTCTAATCTGGCCGTGGTCACCGGCGCCAGTCGCGGCATAGGGGCGGCCATTGCCCGCATGTTTGCCGAAGAGGGCGTGGCCGTATTGCTGCTGGCCCGTAACAAAGCCGCCCTGGACGCTGTGGCCGCTTATCTGGAGGCCGAGGGGGGAACCCCTCATGTAATGGCGGTGGATATTTCCGTTTCCGCGGATCTGGAAAAGGTGAGTGCTTTTGTTAAATCCTATAAAGGAAAGTTGAGATATCTGGTGCACAATGCCGCCGTGGCCCGGGTGGGTAAAATCGCCGCCATGTCCATGGCCGACTGGCGCCGTACCCTGGATGTGAATCTGACCGCTCCCTTTAGCCTGACCCAAAAACTCCTGCCGTTTATGAAAGACGGCGGGCATATCTTCTTTGTCAACTCCGTTGCCGGAAGGCAGGTTTTCCCGGAGTGGGGGGCCTACAGCGCCTCCAAGTTCGGTTTGCGCGCCCTGGCCGATGCCCTGCGTATGGAACTGGCCGGGGAGGGGATAAAGGTGACCACCCTCTATCCCGGGGCGGTGGACACACCGCTGCATGAAACCCTGCCCTATAACTGGGAACGGGAGAAGATGATGAAACCGCAAAATATCGCCGATGCCGTAAAATATATTATCCGCCAGCCGGGCAACATCTGTATCAATGAACTGGATCTGGCCTCCGCGGCCGGACTGTTTTAAGCCATGAATAAACAAGCTTTGACCGACGATATACGTAAAAACGCTCTGGAACTGGGCTTCAGCAAGGTGGGGATCGCCGCCGCCGAAAAACTGCCCAAAGCGGAGTTTTTAAAAGAGTGGCTGGCCGCCGGACATCATGGCCGCATGAAATGGATGGAAAACTATCTGGATAAGCGCACGGATGTGCGCCGCCTTTATCCTCAGGCCAAAAGTGTGGTGGCGGTGGGGCTGAATTACTACACCCCTTTTGAACATGCCACCACGGCCAATGCGGCAAAGATAAGCCGATACGCCTGGGGCCGGGACTATCATAAAATCATGAAGAAGCGGCTCAAGGCCCTGTTGCGGCAAATAAAAGCCCGCTATCCTTTTGTGGACGGACGTCTGTTTGTGGATACGGCGCCCATACAAGATAAGCTGTGGGCCGAACAGGCCGGACTGGGCTGGCAGGGAAAAAATACCAACATCATCAGCCGGGATTTCGGTTCCTGGATGTTCCTGGGTGAACTGGTGCTTAATGTTCCGTTGCTCTACGATACGCCCATGGAGGATTTTTGCGGCAGTTGCACGGCCTGTATCGACGCCTGTCCCACCGGCGCGCTGACGCCCTACAAGCTGGCCGGGGAGAAGTGCCTTTCATACATCACCATCGAGATGTGGGATGAGCCGATTCCGGAATCCGTAAAGGGAAAGATGGAAAAGTGGGTTTTTGGCTGCGATATCTGTCAGGAGGTGTGTCCCTGGAACCGCTTTCAGCAGGTTTCGGAGGAAGAGGCCTTCCGGCCGGATCATCATAACCATCAGGCACGGATCGCCGAGCTGGAGGCGCTTGATGAGGAGGGTTTCAGGAAGCGTTTTAAAAAAAGCCCCGTCTATCGCGCCAAATTACACAATTTCCGGCGCAATGTATTGGCGGTGAAGGAGAAGGCCGGCAGCGGCTAAACGAAGGAACAGACGTTTTGCCGGTTTTTGTTCAACACCCTTCATGGTCACGGTGTTAATAATCCTTACGGCACTTATCCCACCTTTCATAGCCCCGGCTTTCAAGCCGTGGGAAAAAGGAAGCGGCCAACCTCACGCGCTTCAGCGCAATATTTTCCGAAAAAAACAAATACCAAGGCCGGCAAGACAAAATAATTTTGCGCATTTTTTAATAAGATGGACTATTTTTTAAAATAAAAACGAGTGCTTGAAAATATATTTTTTGTGTAAATATTGGTTTTCCAACTGTCAATAACGGCAGAAAAATCTTGCAAAACCGGTTCATTGTGAGGGGAAAAAAATATACGGCAAAGGTACCCGGATTAAATGATATAGACCGGAAAGCGCATTCCGGCTACCTCAGGCATATCACTCCCATCATGCGTCCGCTGCGGGCGCCATCGCGGCGGTAGGAATAGAAGATATCCGCGGCCTCGTAGGTGCAGGATTTATCCCGCTCGATATTTTGCCCCGTAAGCCCGGCCTCAAGCAACTGAGCGTAAATGGCGCTTTGTACGTCCAGCTTATAGTGCCCCGGGCCGTCCGGTTGTAAAAAGGCGGGTTCAAAGTGGGCGGCGGTTTTTTCATCCACCTGATAGTTACGGGGTTGCACACCGGCGCCGACGGCGGCCAGCAGTTCCGCCGGGCGCGAGCCGAAATCCCGGCGCATGGCGGCAATGGTTTTCCCGGCGATGTTTTGTGCCGTGCCCCGCCAGCCGGAATGGGCTACGCCGCAGGCGTGGTTTCGCGGATCATAAAAAAAAAGCGGAAAGCAGTCTGCCGTCTGTACGGTCAGATTCAGGCCGGGGGTATCGGTGATTGTGGCGTCACAGTTGGGGATAAGTCCGGGCCGGCTGACCCGCCGTACATGGTCGCCATGTACCTGCGACGGGAAAACGGTCTCCTCTGGTTGGAGCCTGAGGAGCTCAAAAAAAAGACGGCGGTTTTTTTCAACATTTCGCGGATCGTCCCCGGTGCGCAGCCCCATGTTTAAAGAGTGGTACGGTGCCGGAGAGACCCCGCCCTTGCGCGTGGAAAGAGCCTGCGTAAGGGGCAGGCCCTCAAATATCCCGTAGCGGACCACCTGCGCCATTATTGCAGGGGAATAAGCTGGTCGTACATGTATTTTAAAATGTTTACCGAGCGGTTGGTACGGGAGGGGTCGATGGCAAACTTACGGAACAAGCCCTGTTTGTCGGGCAGGGCCACGATGGCCGGACTGATGCCTGTACGGGTCAGGTTGGCGTCATCGGAAAAAATGTCGCTGATATAGCTGAAGCTGTCGTAGGCCACCAGGGCATAGCGTGAAGGGGTGGTTTTAAAACGGTCACGAAAGCCGTTACGGAACTGGCGGTAGTTCCAGTCATTTTCATTCAGATAGCCATCGCTGGCGAAGATCAGGCCGTTGATATAGTTCCTGTTTTTCTTCAGTTCGCGCAGATCGTACCAGTCGCTGTTGCCCAGCAGTTGGGCCTTTATGTTGGCAAAGGCAAACTGGGAGGCCATTAAACCGATATCCTCGCGGTAGACGGGTAAAAACAGACCGTCAAAGGCCGTAACCTCCAGGTCAACGGAGTCGATTTTGGTTTTGCTTTCCTTCATTTTTTCCCGGATATCCTTTTGCCAGGCGCGATAGGAAGAATCTATCTCATGCTGCGTCAACAGAGGCTGTTCCAGCAACACGGAATCGGCAAAGCTGAGTTTCAGACCGATACGTTTTAAAATCTTAAACTGTTTTTTAAAGGATTGATCCCCGGGGATATACCACTCCTCGGCGGCCATTTCCGCCCCGTTTTCCAGAAGGGTGTTTTTAAAATTGTCCTCCAGTCGCAAAAAGTAATCATCCAGTGGGGTGAGGGCGGCGAAACGGTTTAGCTTTAAGGAGTCCACGGCAAAGGAGGCCAGAAGACGCGATTGGGTCTCCAGGGTCGGGGAGAGCAGAATGCTGTTGGCGCTAAGCTGGGTGATGGCCGCCTCGGTGGCTGTGGGGCTTACCAGGGTCAGCCCCTCGTAATTGGCCAGGGTGGCACAGGCGGCGGTGATGTCGTTCTCCAGCGGCCCGAAAACAAAAAGGATGTTGGGATCATCCGCTATTTTTTGCATCTGTTGCAGGGCGGGAATAAGCTGCCCCTTGTAATCGTAGACTTTTAATACGATCGGCTTACTGTGCAGTTTGTTGTATTTGCCAACGGCCAGTTCCACCCCCTGTTTAAAATCACGGCCCAGCTCGGCGTTTTCACCGCTGAGGGGCAGCAACAGGGCCACATGCCATTCGTTAACGGACTTGCCGGAAAAGAGGTTTTGTAAACGTTCGGCATAGGCTGTGAGCAGAGGGGATGTGCCCCGGACGACACTGTTGTTCAGCTTATTACGCGCCTGGTTTTTCTTGCCGTCGTTCCACAGTTTTTCGGCAACCATCAGCGCAAGAGCCCTGCGCACAAAGTTATCCCCGCTGTTCTGTTCCAGTTGTTCCAGGGAAAAACGGTTAAGTTTATAGCGGGAGGCGTCCAGGGCCAGACGCCAGGCTTTTTTACCCAGCGCGGGATCGCCGGCGTTTTTGGCGGCCAGCAGCCATTGTTCAACGGCGGCGTCTATACGGTTCATCCGGTAATAATTATTTCCCGACAGAAGCAGGATATCGTCACGATAGGCACTTTGGGGAAATTTACGTAAAAAGGCGCTGCATTGCTCCAGGGAGGTTTTATAATTTCCCGCTTTGTAATTTGTTTTGGCCAGCATGAGAAAATTAGCGGTGGTCAGGGCACTGTTGGGCAGCTTGTTGAGCATCAGGCTAAAGCTTTGCAGGGCCAGCTCATAATTGCCGTTTTGATATTCGCTTACCCCTTTGCGGAAAATCTTCCATTCTCTTTGAGAGGCGTTCTGAGCGGAAGATCCGCCAATCAGTAAAAAAAGCAAAAAAAGAAGTGTCAGCGATTTCATATATGTCTCCAGAATTTGTGGGCTAAAGTTAGTGAATTAGTGATGATTAAAGCAACCTTGCAAAAAGATGTACAGAAAAGATAAATAATTTGAATTAATTCCATTCACTTTTGTAACTTTGATAAAAATCCAAAAATGTCTTACCAACCACATTACCCATAGAATCGGAGGGAGGCTGAAGTGAAAATAGGAGTTCCAAAGGAAATAGCCGCGGGGGAAACCCGGGTGGCATTGATTCCGCCCGTGATCGGGCCGCTGCTCAAACTTAACCATGAAGTGATGGTGGAAAGGGGGGCGGGGCTGAATTCCGGATATGACGATGAGGCATACACACAAGCCGGAGCTCAGATTGCCGACGCCGGCAAGGTGTACGCCGAAGCGGATGTCTTATTGAAGGTGCAACCGTTGACGGAGCATCCGCAGCTTAAAAAGCATGAGGCGGATTTAATCAGGGACAATGCTTTTTTAATTACCTTTTTGTCACCCACCACCCATAAGGAGGGTGTGAAAGCCCTGCTGGGTAAAAAGATCACCGCTTTTGATATGGGCTTTGTGCCGCGTATCACCCGTGCCCAAAGCATGGATGCCCTCAGCTCCATGGCCACCCTTTCCGGTTACAAGGCCGTTTTGCTGAGCGCCAACTATCTGGGAAAGATTTTTCCCCTGATGATGACCGCCGCCGGAACCATTTCCGCTTCGCAGGTACTGGTTTTGGGGGCCGGTGTGGCCGGCTTGCAGGCCATTGCCACCGCCAAGCGCCTGGGCGCACGGGTGGAAGCTTTCGATCCCCGGCCCGTGGTTAAGGAGCAGGTGGAAAGCCTGGGGGGACGTTTTGTGGAAATGGAGATGCCTGAAGACGCCGAAACCGAAGGCGGCTATGCCAAGGAGATGGACGAGGCTTTTCTGAAGAAAGAGCAGGAGGCCATAGCGTCCCGCCTTAAAAAAACCGATGTGGTTATTACCACCGCTCAGGTGTTTGGCAAGGCCGCGCCCATTTTAATTACCGAGGAAATGATTAAGATGATGCCCGCCGGTTCGGTGATTATCGACATCGCCGCCGAACAGGGAGGTAACACCGCCCTGACCGAAAAAAACAAGCTGGTGGAAAAACATGGCGTAAAAATATACGGCGCCGTTAACCTGCCGGCCCTGTTGCCCGTGCACGCCAGTCAGATGTATTCTAAAAATATCACCACACTGTTCCGCCATCTGTTTAAGGAGGAGGAAATGGATTGGGAGGACGAGATCACCCAGGGCGCCTGTGTGATCCGTGAGGGTAAACTGGTCAACAGTCTGGTTGAAAAAATATTAAACGCGTGAAAGGTGGGCTGAACGATGAGTGAAACGATTTTATTTTCCATATATATTTTTGTGCTGGCCATTTTCGTCGGCTTTGAGGTGATTACCAAGGTGCCGCCGTTGCTGCACACACCGCTGATGTCCGGCTCCAACGCCATTTCGGGCATCACCATTGTCGGGGCTATTTTAAGTGCCGGCCTGGGCCATTCCACTTTGGGGCAGGTGTTGGGCATGCTGGCGGTGATTTCGGCCACTATCAACGTGGTGGGTGGCTTTATGGTGACCGACCGCATGTTGGAGATGTTTAAAAAAGATAAAAAGAAGGAGGCGAAGTGATGGCTGTTATTACGAATGTTGTTTACCTGATCGCCTCGGTTCTGTTTATCCTGGGCCTTAAAAAACTGGGCTCGCCCAAAACCGCCCGGCAGGGCAATATCTATTCCATGGTCGGTATGCTGCTGGCCATCGTTATCACCTTGCTGGACCGGGAAATTATTGATTTTACCTATATCATCGCCGGTTTGCTGATCGGGTCGGTGATCGGAGCCATCGCCGCCAAAAAGGTGGAGATGACCCAAATGCCGCAAATGGTGGCCCTGTTTAACGGTTTCGGCGGTATCGCTTCCACCTTTGTGGCCTATGCCGAATTTGTCAACACCAAACATATGGTGGGCGGCACGGATGTGGTGGTTTCCCTGGTGCTCAGCCTGCTGATCGGTTCCGTTACCTTTACCGGCAGTATGATTGCTTTTATGAAGCTGCAGGGATGGATGACGGGTCGGCCCATTGTCTTTAAGGGACAGGTGGCCTTCAACGGTCTGTTGCTGGTGGCCACGGTGGTGCTGGGCTGGATGTTCGGCATGGATACCATTAACGGACAGACCTTTCTGCTGGCTATCATAGCCATTGCCGCCGTACTGGGTGTCACTTCCGTCATACCCATCGGCGGGGCTGATATGCCGGTGGTCATTTCGTTGCTGAACAGTTATTCCGGTCTGGCCGCCGCCGCCACCGGTTTTGTGCTTTCCAACAATGTGCTGATCATCAGCGGGGCCCTGGTGGGCGCTTCGGGCATCATCCTGACGCAGATCATGTGCGTAGCCATGAACCGTTCCCTGGCCAACGTCCTCTTTGCCGCCGTGGGCACCGATTCGGGCGGTGGTGCTTCCGGAGGCGGTGAGCAGCGTAATGTTACTCGCTATACCGCCGATGACGCGGCCATGATTTTTGAAAACTCCGAGTCGGTGATCATTGTGCCGGGTTATGGCTTGGCCGTGGCCCAGGCGCAGCATGTAATGAATGAGTTGATGCAGCTGCTGGAAAAGCGCGGTATCAAAGTGCGCTTTGCCATCCATCCCGTGGCCGGGCGCATGCCGGGTCATATGAATGTGCTGCTGGCCGAGGCCAATGTCTCCTATGATAAACTGGTGGAGATGGAAGCCATCAATGATGATTTCCAAAGCACCGATGTGGCTCTGGTGGTGGGCGCCAATGATGTGATCAACCCCGCCGCCCGCTATAAAAAGGACAGCCCCCTCTATGGCATGCCCATTCTGAATGTGGATCAGGCCGAGCGGGTGATGATCATCAAACGCAGTCTGGCGGCCGGTTTTGCCGGTGAGGATAACGAACTGTTTTATGACGACAATACCATGATGCTGTTTGGCGACGCCAAGAAGATGCTGACCGATATTGTTAAGATATTGAAGGAAGAGTAGTGTTTTAAGCCCGCCTCAGGCGGGCTTTTTTTTGCCCAAAAAAGTCAGGTTTTTCTTAAAAGTCTTCCCGTTGTCAGATAATGGTTTATCGCCTTTTCCCACCAGTCCATTGCCGCCGCGAATTGTTCTTCCAACTCATCCTTTATAAAGGCATTCTGTTTTTCATTCAGTGCGGTATACTGGTAACGGATTGATGCCGTGGTTGTCTGTATCTCCCTTTTCCGCAGGCGGATATTAATCTTAACCACATTTTCCGCCGGTGTTACCCGTAAAAATTCGATGAGATGCTTTTGCGGATCATATTGCGTAACCTGCCAGACGGTATCCGGCCCGCCGGGGTTGGGGGTGGTAAATACGCAGTCCTTCTCAATAAAACCGGAGCGGGAATGGATCATCGTATATTCCCAGCCCTCCAGCCACTCCTTTTCCCTGACGGGACAAAGCAGGGGGAAAACTTTTTCCACGGGGCCGTTGTTGATCTGGACGCGGCTAAATGTTTTTTGCAGACCCTTAAAAGACACTTTATTCTCCCTGTCCGGACTTATGTTTGCCGGCCATTTTTTTATTAAAGTCGCGCGACTTTCCCCGGGCGATGGAGAGGCTGCGCCATTGCTCGGCACGGATCATCTTGGCGATAAAAACGATCTGACCCACATGATAGGCATAATGGGAGAGCTGGCGGTTGACGGCGTCGACCACCGTATGCTTCTCCCCGCGGATGGTAACCGTTTTGCGCAGATCCTCTGCCGTCAGCGACTCCAGCGCGGCCAGCAGACAATCCCAGCCCGCGTTCCACCTGCTCAGCAGCTCGTCCCGGCTCCGTATGGTTTCCTCGAATTCGGCGTCACGGTTGCGCCAGGCCTTTTCGCCATCTTCGCTCAAAAAATTTGTCCAGCGTGACAGCATGTTGCCGTACAGATGACCGACGATGATGGCGATGCTGTTGCTTTCCCGGTTATAGCGCCAGAACAGCGCCCGCGGCTCAAGCTGCTCCATGGCTCTGAGTCCCAGTTCCCGGTAGTAGGCAAAACGCTTAATCACGCTGCACAGGTAATCATCCATTAGATGGGCTCCTTTTCTTTAGCATCAGGGCGGCACTGGCCGGGCACAGGCTGTGAAACTGTGTGGTCCGGCGTATCGCCGCCGGTGCCCGGGAACGTTCCACCCGCCGGTAGCCGTGCTTTTGAAAAAAGGCTTCGGCGGTCATGGTCAGCAACCATAGGGTATCAATACCCCCGGCGGATAAAAGCGACTCCAGCTTTTCCAGCAGCACGGCGCCCAGGCCCCGGTTGCGCAACCCGGGCAAAACAACCATGGAGCGCAGCAGGGCTTCGCGTCCATAGCGTTCAAAACCGCCCACGGCAACCGTTTTTTGACCTTCATACAGCCCGAACATGGAAACCGTCGCCCCGGAAAGATCGTCGGCAATCAGACCGGCCGCGCTCAAGATGTCGGCGGCCTGGCCGTATTCCCAGGGGGCCAGCATCCGTAAGCTAACATCTTCCCGGGAAAAGGTCGCGGAAGGCCTTTCACCGGACGTCTGTTGAGATTTTTTGCTCTTCATGGTATTATTCCCCATGGTTTTGCTTCCGTCGGGGCCTATTTTCGTTCATAGTAAAAGATGATCGAAGCCCTGGCCAGGGTGTTGGCGTTCAGATAAAAGCCCACCAGGGCCGGATTGGCCTTCTCATCGAGTCCCAGCTTTTCCTTTTTCAGGGCATAGACGGTAACCACATAAGCGTGGGGGCCGTCGCCTCTGGGCGGGCAGGGTCCGCCGTAACCGGTGACGCCGAAATCGGTTATGCTTTGGATGGCTCCCGCCGGGGCCAGCTTTTTGCTTACATCCCCGGCGCCGGATTTCAGTTCGTGTACATCGGCGGGAATGTCAAAAACCAGCCAGTGCCACCAGCCGCTGCCCGTGGGCGCGTCGGGATCGTGAATGGTGACGGCAAAGCTTTTGGTCCCTTCCGGCGGGTTTTCCCAGGATAGCTGCGGCGAAATATTTTGTCCCTCGCAGCCAAAGCCCTTAAAAACCTGTTTATCGGTAGCCTGGCCGCCCACATCGTTGCTTTTAAGGGTAAAGGTTTGCGCCCAGAGCATGGACATGCTTAGTAACATAAAAAATAGGATACCACGTAAATTCATCGCCTGTCTCCTGTAATAAATGAATGGTTTGCGACGGCCCCGGAAAATTAAGGGCCGCCGTTGTTCTCAATCGCTCAAATTATGTTCCGCGTCGCTCATTTGCCGTCTGTACTGTCCCGGGGTTTGCCCAAAATGGCGACGAAAGGCGCGGCCAAAGGCGGATGGTGTGGCAAAGCCCAGTTCGCCGTAGATTTGCGAGGGCGATTTACCTTCGGAGGCCATGGCCCGCGCCGCCAGCTTCATGCGTTCCCTTTTCAGCCATTCGCGCGGGGGCATGCCGTAAAGCCGTTTAAAATGCCGGCGAAAGGTGGCCGGGCTCATGTGGCACAAAAAGGCCAGCTCCTCCACGGAAAGTCCGGTTGACACATTCTTTTTGACGGTTTCGCGCAGCAGGTTTTCTCCCGGGGGCAGGGCCTGGTGTAAAAAAGCGGTCAGTTGTTCCGGGAAACGCCGCTGCAGGTAGTGCAGCAGCTCTTCCAGCTTGATGGTTAAAAACGCTTCATCGGCCGGCGCGTGCAACAGGGATTCGGCAAAACGGCGCAGAT
>WGCN01000026.1 GCA_015493745.1 Calditrichales bacterium | reverse complement strand
GGCTGGTACTGGCCCTTTTCTTTAAAATCCGCTATGAGGAAAAACAACTGACGGCCCACTTTCCCGAATATAAAGCCTACCAAAAAGAGACGAAAAGAATTATACCGTTTATTTTATAATAAATTTATTTAATTTTTCCTTATTTTTATCGGATTAACTATTCGATGTTTTATATATGTCAAATAATCATCCATAAAATTTTATTTTTTCAATAAAAGATTCCTGAGTCCGAATTACAGGTAAAGTCCCTAAGGAGTCTGCCATGAAAAAATTAAATGACTTGAGTATACGTAATAAGCTTTTTCTTATGTTATCACTTCCCATGTTAGGATTAATCATTCTTTCAATAGGTAAGCTCGCGGATAAAAAAGACGTGTTGGGTGAAATGGAAAGCCTTACGGAGTTAAGTCGCTTATCAGTGAAAATCAGTGCTGTGGTTCACGAGTTACAAAAGGAACGGGGTTTAACGGCCGCGATGTTGGGAAGCCGGGGTGAAAGGTTTGTCACTGAGCTAAATGATCAACGAAAAAAAACAGATAAAAAAATAGATGAATTCAAAGTGGCCGCCGCACGTCAGGATTTAAATAAATATAAGGCTACCTTTAAAGCTTCCATGGATAAAGCAATAAATAACTTAAATAATTTACCGGGAAAAAGGGAAAAAATAAGCGATATCTCTATTGATGTAAAAGAAGCTATCGGATATTATTCAAGTACCAATTCAGATTTATTAACGGTTATATCCGCTGTCCCGGAACTAAGCAGCAATGCGGAATTGAGTTTACTGCTTTTTAGTTATGTGAATCTGTTACAAGGCAAAGAGCGTGCCGGCATCGAACGAGCGGTTTTAAGCAATACTTTTGCCTCGGGTAGATTTGCCCCCGGGATGTTTAGGAAGTTTAGCGAGTTAGTGACAGCGCAAAAAACATATTTTAACGTATTTAACAAGTTCGTCCCGGAAGAGTTAAATTACTTTTTTAAAAAAAAGATGTCCGGCCATATTGTGGATGAAGTTAATGCCATGAGAGACAAAGCATTTCTTTTTGCTTCGGAAAAGAGCATGTTTAATGTGGATGCGGCCTATTGGTTTGAAATGAAAACGAAAGAAATAAACCTTTTAAAAGACATTGAGGATAAAACAAGCGATTTTTTTCTATCAAGAACGGAGGCTATTAGGCATAGCGCCAGCAGGTCATATTATTCACTTTTGGTGATAATTTTTATATTACTTTCTTTGTCGGTTTTACTAAGCATATTCTTCTCCAGGAGAATAACACAGTCCCTGCGTGAAATAAGTGGAAAGGCTCTCAATATTGCCCTGGGAGATTTGGAACAGCATATTGACTATGAGGGAAGAGATGAAATTGGTCGCCTGGCCAATTCCTTTAGAAGGATCATTGATTCACAAAAAGCCAAGGCGGCGGTCGCCCATAAAATAGCTGCCGGCGATCTGGATGTTGAGGTGCGGATCGAAAGCGGAGAGGATGTTCTCGGTCTGGCCATGGAGAGCATGAAAAAGGCTTTGTGTGTAAAGGCGGATGCCGCCAGGGAGATTGCATCGGGTAACCTTGAGGTACATATCGAAACCGCATCGGAAAAGGATGCTCTTGGAAAAGCCATGATCACCATGGTGGGAAATTTGAAAAAGAGCCGTGATGAAGTCAAACGTGCCCTGAGTGCGAGTGAGGCCAGTCTGAACAAAGCTTCCAGAGTCGTTGAAGAAGTAAACCGTGTCGCCCATATACTGGAAATGGGTAATTTACAGGAGCGGGCTCAAGTGGAAAATGTGGATGGACCGTTTAAACAACTTGTTGACGGTTTTAACAGCGCCATAGACAATATTATAAATCCGATATTGGAAGCCAGCCAGGTTATCGAACGGATAGCGGAAAATGACTTAACACGTTTTATCGTCGGTGACTATAAAGGTGATCATGCCTTGATGAAAACAGCGCTTAACTCGGCGATAACTTCTCTTAATAATGTTTTAAGCCAGGTAAACTCAGCTGTCAATCAGGTTTCGGATGGGGCACGCCAGGTATCGGATTCCAGCCAATCCGTTGCCGAAGGTGCAACGGAACAGGCCAGCTCACTGCAAGAGATATCGGCAACCATGTCGGAGATCTCTTCCCAGGCCAGAACCAATGCCCATAATGCGGAAGAAGCCAAAAAACTGGCGGAAGAGACCTATGTCTCGGCCAATAAGGGTAAAGACTCGATGGAACAGATGATGGTGGCTATTTCAGACATAAACAGCTCCTCATCGGAAATATCGAAAATTATAAAAGTTATAGAAGAAATAGCCTTCCAGACAAACCTGCTGGCCCTGAATGCCGCTGTGGAAGCGGCACGTGCCGGAGTAAATGGAAAAGGTTTTGCCGTCGTGGCCGATGAGGTTCGTAATCTTGCCCAAAGAAGCGCCAAGGCAGCAACACAAACAACAGATCTGATAGAAGGTTCGATAGAAAAAGCTTTACGCGGACAGCAGATTGCCAGGGATACGGAAGAAGCTCTGTTTGAGATAATCCGCGGAGTTGAGAATTCCATGAAAGTAATTACCGAGATCGCGGCTGCATCGGTGGAACAGTTGGGTGGTATAGAAGAAACAACCACCGCCTTGGGGCAGATTGATAAGGTGACCCAGGCCAATACGGCCAGCGCGGAAGAGACGGCCGCCACCTCGGAACAGCTTTCAGCCCAATCCGCTTACCTGCTTGGCCTGGTGCGTAATTTCAAACTTCTCGATAAACCTGAAGATGAGGATATAAAAGTATCCATGCAGGAAGAAAAATATACTGAACTTGGCAGGAAAGAAACTTTGCGCGAAACAGCCGAAGAAATTATATCCCTGGATGACCATGATTTCGGTCAGTTTTAGATTAGTCCTGTGATGCGTAAAAGTTAATAAGGAGGCGACTATTTTTCGATAGCCCTTCTCACTTCCCGGGCCAGCACTTCGATGGAAAATGGTTTTTGAATAAAGTGAATCTCTTCGTCAAGCGAACTTTCATGGTTAATCTGGTCATCCGTATAGCCGGATATAAAGATTATCCGGGTATGGGGGGAAAAAGACGATACCTGTTTGGCCAGTTCACGTCCATTCATTTCAGGCATTATAAGATCCGTGATTATCAGGTCTGTTGGTATTTTTTTCCTTCTGAGCAGTTCAATCGCTGTCTGGCCGTTTGATGCCTGATATACTTTATATCCCAAAGCGGTAAGAGCGTTAACGGTAAAGGCACGCACGGCATCATCATCTTCCACAATGAGAATCGTTTCCGATCCGGAAATAGCCCTCGCATCAATTTTTTCTTTTTGCATAACTATACGTTCGCGGGTGACAGGCCAGTATATTTTAAAAGTAGTGCCCTGTCCTGGCTTCGATTTAAGAAAAATGTATCCATTATTTTGCTTTACAATACCGTAAACCATCGCCAGGCCCAGACCGGTACCCTTATATTTTGATTTGGTGGTAAAAAAGGGTTCAAATATACGTGTCTTGACCTGCTCATCCATGCCGATGCCATTATCCGAAACCGAAAAAAAGACATGGGGGCCGGTATTACTTCCCGGGTGTTTGCTGATATAGCTGTCATCCAAAAACTCAGAACCGGTCTCAATGGTAATTTTCTTTTTATAATCACGTCGTTTAACGATGTGAACGGCATCTCTGGCATTAATTACCAAATTGGTAAGAATTTGCTCAAGCTGGTTGGGGTCTGCCTTAACCGGAGGAAGGTTGTTGGCCAGGTTGGTCTGCATTTGTATATCTTCGGTAACCAGTCGCCTTAAAATTTTTTCCATGGATGATACAATTTGATTAACATCGACAATTTCAGGTTTATAAACCTGTTTACGGCTAAAGGCCAATAGCTGACTGGTGAGACCGGCCGCTTTTTTACCGGCATCTTTTATAGATTCAAAATCCTTATAGCTGGGGTGTGTGCTTTCCAGTTTCATAAGTGCCAGATCGGTATAGCCATTTATAACGGTAAGCAGATTGTTAAAGTCATGGGCCACTCCCCCGGCAAGTGTACCGACCGCTTCCATTTTTTGTGCCTGTCGAAGCTGCTCTTCCAACTCTTGTTCATGGCTAACATCCCGCGCAATTTTACAATAGTTTATTATCTTACCCGAACGGTCTTTTATGGGAAAGATCAAAGCGTTTTCGGTATACTCGCTTCCATCTTTTTTACGATCCACTAGTTTCCCATTCCAAACATGGCCGGAGCGTATGGTCTTCCATAAATTGCGATAGTAGTCCTCATCATGTATACCGCTTTTCAAAAACCTGGGATTTTGCCCCAGGGATTCTCCGACCTCATATCCGGTAATCTTCTCAAAGGCTGGATTTACATATTCTATTGTACCGTTAAGGTCGGTAATAATTATGGATTCCCCGGACTGCTCCACTACGGAGGCCAGCCGGCCTATTTCTATCAGAGCATTATTCTGTTCCTTTAGAAAATACATTTTCATCAAGGTGATTTCAGCCATCCGGGCCAGGGATTGTGTAAAATCCAGTTCGGCTTTGCCCCAGCGGTGTACACTTTCTGTATGGTAAAAGGCAAGCAAAAAGTATCCGTTGGTGTCTATGGCCAGGGGATGCCATAACAGACTTTTAATGCCCATATCTTTGTGTAAAAAGATATCCGAGCCTTCTTTTACCAAAGCGGTATTGGGACTGTTTACATCGCTGATAAACCAGCTTTTGTTTTTAGACAGTTGTTTGTGGCTATGGTTGAATTGCTCCAGAGGATAAGAACGCAGACTGGAGTGGACATTCTTGTTTTTTTTATTGACCCACTCGCTAAGGCGGTTAACCCTGGAGCTCTGATGGTTGATATTGTAAATTAAACACAAGTCCAGTTGCAGGGTTTCGCCGGCGATGGTAGTAATGGTATCAAAAATACGTTGTCTGTTTTTTTCTCCGGTTATGTTTTCGGAAATCTGATTCAGGGCCCGTGAAAACGAGAGTTGCTGCTGTAATGCGGTTTCGGCCTGTTTTCGGGCGGAAATATCCTGAAAAGTTTCTAAAATAGCCTTTTTACCCTGATAGATCATACCGGTATGATTTATCTGGAAAACTTTACCGTTCATGACATTGCTTACTTCCAGAACTTCCGTTTTGCCGACCTGTATTTTTCTGCCAAGCGGGCAGTTCTTGCACTGGCTTTGATCATCACAGTAGAGTTCCCAGCATTTTTTATTTACAGCATCCTCTCCAAACATATTTTTGAGGTTCTGGCTGAGAAACAGGATATTACCATCGACATCTACGATATCCATGCCAAAGGGAATGGCCCGAATCAGTGATTCGTTAAACTCGTAACTCTCATGCAGGGCCTCTTCAGCCCGTTTTTTATCGGTGATATCGGTTAATGTGCCGGCCGTACCGATAACCCGGTTATTTTTGTCCACAATAAGGCGGGCTTGTACTTCGATCCACCGGAAGCTACCATTCCGGGTGAGATAGCGCACCACATGAAAACAACGTTCCTTTCTTCTTTCCAGCAGTGGCTTGAATTCTTTCATGTTGAGTTCCCGGTCTTCCGGGTATACATAAGCCTGGAACAGGGTACCCAGGCTTTCTTCCACCGTAAATCCGGTAATCTCTTCCCATGCGGGATTTAAAAATGTCCATAACCCTTTTACGTCGGTTCGGAAGATAACCTCCTGAATATTATTGACGACCGTCCGGTAATTGTCCTCGCTCTTTTTTAAGGCCTCCCTGGCACGCTTTTGTTCCGTGATATCTGCCTTAACGGCTAAGAAGTGTGTAATTTTTCCATCTTCATTGGTGATCGATGAGATAATGGCTTCTTCCCAGTATAACTCTCCATTTTTTTTCCTGTTTTGAAGCTCTCCACGCCACTCCTTTCCCTCAAGAATGGTTTTCCATAATTCTTTATAAGTGGTGGAAGACATTTTGCCACTTTGTAATATTTTGGGGTCTTTCCCAATGACCTCATTCCTGGAGTAACCGGTCAGTTCAATAAATCTCGGGTTAACATATTCTATTTTGCCTTCGAAGTTTGTAATCATAACCGACACGGGGCTTTGTTCTATGGCCGCGCTTAGTTTTTTTAATGTTTCCTCTATTTCCCTTTTTTCCGATATATCCCTAATGGCCCCCAGAATACATTTTTCTCCATTAAACTCAATTTCTTTTCTGCTTATCTCAGCATGGAAGATTTGTTTATCTTTTCGTTGAAGAATGACCTGTGCCGGCGATCCGGATGTTATGGATTTTGAAAAAGCTGATTTTTTCTGCCGGTTAGCCTTTATATCGAAAATTGTCATTTTCAGTAATTCTTCCGGTGAATATCCAACCATTTTGGAAAAGGCAGGATTGACAAAAAGATATTGCCCATGCAGGTCTATAACATAAATACCATCCATGGACTGGGTGGTTATGGCCCGAAATTTATTTTCACTCTTTTGGGCCAGATCTTTTAAACGATGTTGTTCCTGCTCGGCTTGATGGCGTTTTGTAACATCTTCTATAACGAGAATTATTCCACTGATCCGGCCGGATTTTGTTTTTTGCGGTACACCTTTGATGTTTACAATAAGCTTTTTTCCCCAATGAGATGTATAGGGAAGATTTTCCAGGCTAAACGAGTCTCCTTTAATAAGTGTTTTCTTAAAAAAACGGGTAATGCCGGACTTCATAACTTCAGGCGTATATATGTTTAAACTTAGTGTTTCTTTAAGGCCAGGACTGCCCATCATTTCTAAGAAGGCCTGATTGGCACTGGTAAGATTTCCCTCACCGCTGAGAGTGATGATACCCACAGGAGCGGATGTGATAATATTTTTATTAAATTCGGCCAGCTCCATCATTTTCTGTATAGTTTTTCTGTTTTCGGAATTAAACCGAATACGGTCGATCACTACGGCTAAGTGGCGGGCCACCGCTTCGAGGTATTCCTGTTGGGCCGGGGTGGGTGTTTGGCATCCCTCTTTGCCGAAAGAACCGGTGGCTATAAAGCCAAGTTGTTTATCATAGAGTCGTATCGGTACGCTAACGATGCTTCGGTTGCCAAGTTCTTTAACTATTCTTTTATTGGTTCTCTGGTCTATGCGGGCGTCATGAACAATAATTGTTTCCCTGGATTTTACTATTTCCTGGAGTAATGCATCTTTCTCTATTTTCAGGGTTTGTATCTGATCGACAAGGGAACGGGGCAGGTTGCCGGCTACGGAAATTAATTGCAATGAAGTGTGGTCCTCATTCAGAAGATATATCCATACATTTTGGTAACCCACTATTTTATGAATTTCATCTCTTAAAGGTTCGGCCAGCTCGGGAAACCCTCGGGCCTGCTCCAGTGTTCGTGCCAGGCGTACCAGGGAACGCATTTGCTCCTCACCCTCCTGTTGAGCTTCCTGGGCGGCTATGCGGTCGGTAATGTCTCTTAATACGGTCATACGTACGGGCCGGCCACGGTACTCGAACATTCTTCCCTGGATTTCGCAAGGGAAGGTTGATCCATCCTTGCGCAGCGCGGTTACTTCATAAGCTTCTTCATAACCGGAGAGCATATTGTGTTTAACCTTTTCACGATCCTCCGGTACAATCCATTCCGTGCCGGGCCTTCCCAAGGCCTCCTCAAGTGTGTAACCGAACATCTTTTCTGCTGTTTTATTTTGTCCCGTACAGATGCCTTGCTCTGACATGAATATCGCCTCAAAAGTGGCCTCGGAAAGCAGCTGGTATCGCTGTTCACTTTCCCAAAGCTCCTGTTCCTTTATCTTTCTTTCGGTTATATCCAACAACGCTCCTTCGTGATACAGGATGGCCCCGTTCTCGTCCTTAACGGCCCGGCCGTTTAGAAGCACCCAAATCGGTTTACCGTCTGCGCGTTTCATTTTAACTTCCGCATTTTTCAAAACACCATCGGAGGAAGCCATTTTTATTAAACGTCGCCGATCCCGGGGATTCCAATACAAATGATTTGTACTTTTTAGGGAGAGTAATTCTTTTTCAGTTTTGTAACCGAACATTTTAATCATGGCCGGATTGACCGTTAAGAGTTTTCCTGAAGGTGAGCTTTGATAAATTCCCTCAACAGAATTGTTAAATATCGATCGATACTTCTCCTCAGTATGATTTACAGTTTCCAGAGTTTGAAAACGCGAAATAATTACCGATAGATTTTGAGCGACTACCTGCGAAAGTCTCAGTTTCTGTTCCGAACAGGAGGAGGTGGAATTGAAATAAACTATAAGCTTTCCCAAAAAACGGTCAGCATGCACCAGCGGGATAAATATCAGAGCTGTGATATCCTGAGTTATCAGGGTTTGTTTTTCCACGGGGTTTAAGTCAATATCTGCAATATTTGAGTAACAAACCGGTTGGAGATCAATCTTATTTTCTAGCCAGGGGTTATGATGGTCCAGAATATTGAGGAATGATTCGGTGGTAGAACGGCTGGCCTGAAGTTGAATTTTTTTATCATCAAAAAGTGTGATTGACGAGTGTAAAGCATCCAGAATATCACATATCGCAGTCAGTGCTTTTTGTGATACTTCAACGAGAGAGTGACACTGATTCAATCCCCTGATTGTTTCCTGTAGCTGTATGGTTTGTTCAAGGTGCTTTTCTATCTCATGTTCATAGTTTTTTTGTTCGGTAATATCCCGGCTGTTAAAGCGATAACCGGCAAAGAGGCCGTCTTTGTCATATATTACCTGGCTTTCACAACTAATCCAACGGGTACTTCCTGTTTTTGTAATCAGCCGATATTCGATAACAGATGAATTTTCCCGGCTCAGACAGTGCCTATGATACTCCCGGTAGCGCAGGCTGTCCTGGGGGTGAACGATCTCATAAAGTAATTCCGGGTGGGATAGTAGTTCTTCGATACTGTATGATGTTAATTGTTCAAAGGAAGGAGAACAATATTTGATGAGGCCTTTTGAATCAAAAAGACATACCCAGTCTTTTCCCGTATCTAACAGGGTTTTATAAAGCTCTGGGGCGCTGTTGGCAAAATTGGAAGGGGACATATTTTATATTGTTTAATTCGGACAAAGGACTATTATTTGTATTCGTTTATTTGGCTAGTCACATTAGCCTTCCCCTGATATTTCTCGAGCTCAACATGAATTTGAAAGAAGGAGATAGCTCCCGGGCCTGCAAAGTATATTATGCTGTCCGGCAAGGTAGTGGTGGGGCGCCTGAAAAATAAATCAAAGCGTATTTTCTTTAGCTTTTCGTTAACCGGGAAAAACTGACGGACAGTTTGTTTCGCATGATTTATCGTTAGAGAAAATGTAGTTTACATTTTTGCTGACAGTGATTATTACTAATAATGATAGGATAATGAAACAAAAGATAGTCATATCCGGAGTCGCAGTACTCAAGAGCGGTAGAGAGTGACTTATGTCGTTCGTCTGTAATCCACCGGGAATCTAACGTTCGTTCAGTTCGTCAATCGCTTTTTGCAGGTTGTCGTGTACGGAAAAGAGCTTGATCAACTGGGTGATGGCAAAAACGCTTTTCACCTTATCGGTCATACCTACAAGATAGAGGAAGCCCTCTTCTTTTTGCAGGAGGGTAAGGGACTTGACGATAGCCCCCACGCCCAGGCTGTTGATCCAGTTTACATGGCGCAGGTCGAGGATGACCCGGGTAACGCCGTCCCGGATCAACTGTCCGATATCGCTCGTAAGTTTCAGGGTTTCGGGCGGGCCCATCAGGTTGCCTTTCAGGCTGAGCACGGCCACCCGCCGGTGCATGGTTTCTTTTATTTTCATGGCTGACGATCTGTTGTTTAAAAAATATCTTCGAGCGTATCCAGTAAATCCTTACCCCTGATATTCTTCTTTACGATACGTCCCCGGGGATCAATCAGGATATTGGCCGGAATGGCGTTTACATTGTAAAGCCGGGCGGCGGGGGAGTCCCATCCCTTGTAGTCGCTGAGTTGTTTCCATATGGCTTTATCCCGTTGAATGGCCTGTTTAAGCAATTTGGGAGAGGTGTCCAGGGAGACGGCGACTATTTCGAAACCATCTTCTTTATATTTGGCGTAAGCCCGGGCATAGTTGATATTTTCCTGGCGGCAGGGCAGGCACCAGGCGGCCCAAAAGTCCAGCAGCACCCACCTGCCGGAATAATCGCTCAGGCGTACAGTACGTCCCTCAAGGTCGGTTATTGTAAAGTCCGGCGCTTGCCGGCCGGGAAGCAGACGGGCGTATCGTTTCAGCTTCTGCTCAAGTTGGGCCACGGGCAGCGGATATTCTTTTTTAAGGAGAGCCGCCTGGTTTTGCCAAAAGGCGATATCCTTCTCCTCATCCATGCGTATGGAGGCATAAAGCAGGGCCAGTCCCTTCATATTATTGCGGGCATATTGCAGCAGTTCATGGCGATAGGCGGTTGTCGCGGCGTTTTCGGCGGAGGTCAGGCGGGCAATTTCATCTTCGTCTCCGGCGCGCACGGCCCGGGCAATTTGCGGTTTAAGTACATTAACACGGCGGTTGAAAACCTCCGCGCGATAACGGTCATAGGCTTTGATTTGGGCGCTGGCGGAAGCGGAGGGAACGTCATAGGATAATTTCTTTTTTTGCTTACCTCTAATTTCCACATCAAGCGGTTTGTTTTCCAGGGCGATATTGATTTTTCCCTCACCCGGGAAATCCAGTTGATAGAAACCCGGTTCCAGGGCCTTGCGCGACCGGGCTTGCCCGTTTTTAAAAAATAAGGTATCCACAGCAGGTTGATGATTGCTGTTCAGGGAAGTGGCCCGTAATAAAACATAAGTCGATTTTAGTGGCACATGGCTTGTAACCGTTACACCGCCGGCCATGAGCTTAAAACTAAAAAGAATTAAAAATATGGAAAACAATTTCATCCGTTATCTCCGTTAATGGGCGTGTAATATAGTAAAAAGAGGCCGGTAGAGCTAACCGGACGGATAAAAAAGAGTTTCACGGTCATGTAGAAAAGTGCGGTGCATTTGCAGAAAAATATCTGTATATTGTGTTTACAGTTGTAAAGAGAAAAAGATGCGTCTGTTTATTATAGCCCTGTTTCTATTTGTTTTTACCGGTACGGCCATGGCCAAAGAGCCATTTAACATGTTGCGTTCCAGTCAGATTACCGGTCTGATACCGGATATTGATGATGCTTATGGTGTCATCTTTCGTGATGTGAACAATGACGGGCACCCTGATATCTATCTGGTATGTTTCAGAAATCTCAACCGGCTTCTCATCAATAATGGCGGCCTGTTGCCTTTTGTGGATCGTACCATCCGTTCGGGTACCGGCGGCAACCTGATGTCCAGCGGCAACCGAAATCTGGAGCTGGGGGTATCCGTGGCGGATTATGACAATGACGGCTGGCCGGATATCTTTTTAGCCGGATGGGGAAAGAGTCAGCGTCTTTTTCATAATCTGGGTGATGTCCGTTTTGAAAATGTCACGGAGCGTTTAAACCTGTTTGGTATTGCCGACGCCAATCAGGGGTTGTGGCTGGATGCAAATAATGACGGCTATCTGGATATCTACATCAGTGATGAACATCAGGCCAACAGATTGTTTATAAACCAGAAAGACGGAACCTTCAGCGAACGTATCTGGGCGCGGGATTTTGTGGACAATGCCGTAAGTCAGGGGGTGGCTGCCGCGGACATCGATGGTGACGGGGATACCGACCTGTATGTAAGCAACTGGTTTGAACCCGACTATATGCTGATAAATGATGGCAACGGTCTGTTTAAGCCTCTGCATCTGAACCTACCCACCTTAACCGATTCTGTTTCCACCAACAGTGCTACTTTTGCCGACTTTGACAATGACGCCGATCTCGACCTGGTGGTGGCCGGTAACAATGGTTTCATTTATTATTATGAAAATATGAGTCGGGACAGTCTTGTGCTCTTTAAAGTACACGACGATTTGCCCTTTGCCCGGCCCGGCGGGCGGGTGTTTGGTGTGCTGGCGGCCGATTTTAATAACGACGGCTATTTGGATGTTTTTATTACCACAAAGGGTAAAAACCGTCTCTATCTGAATTCCGTCGGCGGGTTTATTGCGGATTATGACAGCGATGACATGGACCGCTACAGTACCGGCGCCGCCGTGGCCGATCTTGACAATGACGGGGATTTGGACCTTTTGGTGGCCAACAAGGATGAAAACAGCCAGTTTTATCTGAATCCCTCCGCCCAAAACAATTCTGTGCGTATCCGCTTACAGGGCGTACGCTCCAACCGGGATGCCATCGGGGCCAGGGTTTTTCTCTATTCATCGTCGGATAGCGGACGCACCCTGCTGGGTTTCCGTGAGGTCAGCGCCGGTAACGGTTATCTTTCCGGCAGCACGGAATGGGTATTCTTTGGCATGGCCGGCCGTGATACCGCCTATGTCGATATCATTTTTCCCGGTGGTAAAAAAATAGCGGGGGAACAGGTGCTGGCCGGGCGCGGCTATCAATTTATGGAGGACGGCTGGCCGGTACTGATGATGGTTTCGGCCCTGCGTATTTCCCGTCAGGCCTTAAGTCATCCGCAGTTCAAGCTTAACCTGTTTCTCTTCCTTTTATTAATGGCTTTGGTTTCCTTATATCTGATCCTGGGTATAAAACGCTATGAGTGGTCTTCGGGTACCATTGCCTGGCAACTCTTTTTGTGGCTTTTGTTCATGTATGGCCTCTTCTTTCTGTTCCGGGAAACAGCCTTGTCCAGACTTTTGTATATTTCGCTGGGGGCTTCGGCCATTGCCGCTCTTGTCTCGGTTTTATTTTCCGAGCACTTTATGCGTCTGCGCCGTCGTCACGCCCGGTTCAGGGAAAAAATTCATAACCTGGCCGACCGCCTTTTGCAGTATCATGAAGCCCGGGATCTTTTTCGGGAAATCGGCTCCACCTTACAAAGCCACCCCGATATAAAAGGGGTCTCCTTCCTGAAAATGAAAAGAAAAGACGGCTATGCTCTTTTTACCAATAGTGAAGAGGCCGCGGTGCTGGCCCGGGAGCCGCTTGAACAGTTGGATGAACAAAACCGCCTGATACGAAAATCAAAAAGCAGCGGCCATGCTGAGTGGTTTTTGCCTCTTCGCCAGGACGGGGTGCAGGAAGATTATCTTTATATGCTTATGGAAAACAGCGGAAATCATCTTAATCAGGAAGATATAAAACTGATTCAGAATTTATTGTCTCAGGTGGCCATCGCCCTGGACAATATCCGTTATGTAAAGGAAACAGCCGTACTGGTGGAAGAGCTTACCCGCGCCAAGGTTGAGAAGGAATATGTCGAGCAGTTACGTGTTAGCAATCAGCAGTTGGATCAGAAAAATAAAGAACTTCAGCGTCTGTTCCGCGAGCTTAAAGAGAAGGAAAGTCAGCTTATTCATTCCGAAAAGATGGCTTCCCTGGGTCATTTGGTGGCCGGAATTTCTCATGAACTCAACAACCCTATCAGTTTTATTTATGCCAATATGAAGATTGTGGGCGAATATCTTGATGAACTGGAGGAGAGTTTACGGAAGGTTGGAGACGGCGAGCGCCGGCGGGAGATGCTTGAGGTGATTTCCGAGTTACGCAGTATTGTGACGGACAGTTCACGGGGCAGTCTGGCGGTGAAGGAGATTGTTCAGGATCTGAAGAGTTTTTCGCGGCTGGATCAGGCCGAACTCAAGGAGATTCACCCTTCTGAGCTTATTGAAACCTGTTTGAAGATGTTAAAGACACAAATCGGCGATACGGTGCGTGTGGAAACGGATTTGGCCTTTGATGAACCGGTAATGTGCAATCCCGGACAATTGAACCAGGTTCTCATTAATCTTATGAGTAATGCCATTCAGGCCATGTCGCAGAAGGGGACGTTGAAGATTGACACCCGCCGCGCGGGAGAAAACAGCTTTGAAATAATCGTGTCCGACAGCGGTCCGGGAATACCCGTGGAGATACGATCAAAAATTTTCGATCCCTTTTTTACAACCAAGGAGGTCGATCAGGGGACGGGGCTGGGTTTAAGTGTCAGCCATAACATCATAAAAAAACACGGCGGAACCATATATGTGGAAGACGGTCCACTGGGTGGGGCCAGTTTTCATATTAAACTTCCTGTGAATGGAGAAAATGACTATGTCTGAGGCCTCAATACTGATTGTGGATGATCAACCGGAAATATTAAATACCCTGCGCAGGCTTTTTCGTAAAAAATATCGGGTATTTACCGCTCCGGGGGCTGAAGAGGCCCTGAATATTTTAAAGGAGAATGGGGTGGCCGTTATTCTTTCCGACCAGCGCATGCCTGGAAAAGACGGGGTGAGTTTTTTGGAAGAGAGCATTAAGCTGCAACCGGAGGCCGTACGTATCCTGATCACCGGCTATGCCGATATTAATGCTTCCATAGATGCCGTCAACCGGGCCGGAATATACCAGTATATATCCAAGCCCTTTGAGCCGGAAGAGTTGATTATGACCGTGGATAACGCCGTTGAGCGTTATTTAATGGTCCAGCAAAACAAGGAACTGCAAAAGGCCCTGGAACAGGCCAACAGAAGCCTGACCAAAGAGAATACGCTTCTTAAACAGGAGGTAGAGCAACAACTGAATCTGGGAAACTTTGTGGGGCACGGTCCGGCCATTCAGCGGGTATTTAAATTGATTCGTAAGGTTATGAATACACCCACAACGGTTTTATTGTTGGGAGAAACGGGCACCGGCAAGGAGATGCTGGCCAAAATGATCCATTATAACGGTAACAGGAAAGATAAGATATTTGTAGCCCAAAATTGTGGCGCCATTCCCGATACCCTGTTGCAAAGCGAACTGTTTGGTCATGTAAAGGGTGCCTTCACCGGAGCGGTGGACAATAAAAAGGGTCTTTTTGAACAGGCTGATGGCGGCACGGTGTTTCTGGACGAGATCGGGGATACCACGCCGGCCTTGCAATTGGGGTTGTTGCGGGTTTTGCAGGAAGGGGAGATAAAACCGCTGGGCAGCATGAAAACCATAAAAGTGGATGTGCGCATTATCGCGGCCACCAACCGCGATCTGCAAGCCGGGGTCGAAGCAGGTACCTTCCGCGAGGATTTATATTACCGGCTCAACGTTTTTCCCATTCAACTGCCCCCTCTGCGTGAACGTCGGGAGGACATCCCCGATTTGGTGCATTATTTTAAGGAGAAGTATGAGCGGCGTATAGGTAAAGCTATCGCCGGGATAGATCCCCGTTTTTTAGAGGTGCTCAAAAACGCCTCCTGGCCCGGCAATGTCCGGGAACTGGAAAATGAAATTGAGCGTGTGGTGACCCTGGTGGATGATGGCGCCTACCTGACGGTTGATTTGCTTTCCGAAAGATTAAAACAGGTATCGCCGCCCCTGCTGGTTCCCGGGGGGGCCTCTTTAAAGACGGCCGTGGCCGAGCTGGAAAAGAAGATGATACATGATGCCCTGAAAGCCTCCTCCGGAAATATACTTAAAGCGGCAGAGCAACTGGCCGTGAGCCGGGTTGGTTTGCATAAAATGCTAAAAAGACATGGAATAGACGCCGTAAATTACAAGCTAAAACAGTAAACAGTGTTATCTATATTTGTTTTTAATGTAAACAATGTTTTCATCTGTTCGACGAGATATATTTCTTAGTTCCTGATTTTTATAGGTTTACGGCTGTTTTAGCTTGTGGCATGATAATTGTATTATAATAGAGTGAATATAAAAAACCTGCGAGGTTGTCATGAAAAAGAAAATATTATACACAATACCGTTGATAGCGTCGTTCCTGCTGTCATCCTGCTATACGCAATTTGCCGTCCCCCGGGAAAAGGCCAATGATTATGTGGTACGCGAAGAGCGCTATCGCATGGCCCGGGATCAGGAGCGGCGGCAGGAAACCGTAGCCGACAGCAGCCAGGCCTACGGTTATGACTATGATGATCTTTATGGTCAGGAAGAAAGCTATGACGATTACGGGGATGTATATATCACGGAATATGATATTAACGTTCTGCCTGCGGTACGGGCATACCGTTATAGCGTCTATACACCCTGGTACACTTCTTCCATCTACAGACCCTGGCACCGATATGGTCACTTCCGGCACGGGTTCTATTTTGATTATTATTCGGACTACTATACCTATGCTCCTTATGACTTCTGGTATGACGACTATTGGTATGGCCCCTATGGCTATCCCACCGTGGTGGTCGGTGTTTTTCCGGGATATTATGACCCCTGGTACCCTGGTGGTTATTACGATCCTTACTATTACGGCGGCGGATATGTGTATACGCCATCCAAGCCCCGGAAAGCACGATCCTTTACAACGGACGGCTCCACCCTGCGCAAGGACAGACGCCGTCATGTGACTTCCAATCGGAACACTACCGGAACCATGGTAGCCTCAACGCCCCGGACGGGCAGGCGGCCTGCTTCCGTAAGACCGGTGACGGTTAAACGTGGAGGCGATACGGATGTACGCCAAAGAAGAAACCCCAGAGTGAAAAAAAGTCCGGAACGCTTTCGTGAAAAAAGATTGACGGGGCGTCGGCCGGGCCTTACCGCAGAACGCCGCGGCACCGAACGCCGGGAAAAGAAAATTATCCGAAATAATACACGTCGTAATTATGAGCGCAGCTACTATGACATGAGCAAGAGAACCCGGACCACCAAAAAAACCCCGGCATTAAGAAAGTCCGGAGAACGCAGGCGCGGTACAGTGGTAACGGATAGGCGCACCAAGGTTAAAACACAAAAAACACGTACATCAACACAGGTAAAAAGCAAAAGCAAGCCGGCTAAGCGCTCTGCAAAGAAAAGTTACACCAGGAGTACCCGGAGTAAGAAGAGTTCTTCCTACACACCACGATCATCGGGACACTCTTCCGGCCGAAGCGGCTACAGGTCCTCAGGCGGCCATTCCCGCTCCTCCTATAGCCCACGTTCCTCCTCGGGGCGTTCCGGCTCATCGAGAAGTTCGGGAAGCAGAAGCTCCTCCTCTTCCGGTCGCAGGCACAGATAAAGGATAGGATAGCATCATGAAAAAGATTATTGGAATACTACTGACGGCCTTGATGATGGCCAACGGACAATCGGCGACAGAAGCTCTCAACCTGACATCGTATCCGGATGGGATAGGTGCGCGCGCCATGGGCATGGGCAATGCCTATAGTGCCGTGGCCGATGATTACTCGGCCCTTTACTGGAATCCGGCCGGGTTGGGGCAATTGAAGAAAACCTCCTTCTCCGTGGTTCTTTCACATGATATTAACGGACAAAACACCGACTATCTCAGCCGGAATCTTTTTTCCGATCAAAGAACGACACGGTTGAACAGCATTGGCCTGGCCTATCCTTTTGAGGTGGCCCGCGGCAGTTTTGTACTTGGTTTTGGCTATCAGGTTCTGAAAGGATTGGATGCCTTTAACCGTTTTTCCGCTTATAACACCCAAAGCAATGGCATTGCCTTTGACTTTGGTGAAGATGGTATTTATGATTTTGACAGGGATGTACAGCAGGATTATACCATTACCCGTGAAGGTAAAATTGAGGCCTGGACATTCGGAGGGGCCCTGGCCTTGTCGCCCCGTTTTACGGCCGGCGCCAGTGTCAGTTTTTATGGCGGGAATAGTGATTACAGCCTTAATTATTCCCAAACGGATATCAATGATCTTTACCGGCTCACCGATACATCGCTTGATTTTTACGCTTATGATTATAAACAAAATTTGCGTCAGAATTATAACGGGACGGAAGTAAAACTTTCCGGCATGTTCGAGCTCTCTTCGAATTTAAAGCTGGCCACGGTCATCACCTTTCCCGTGGCCATTACCATCAATGAGGACTGGTCGGAAAACGACGCTTTGACTTATGACGACCCCTCCGTGCCGGTGGATGAATATGATCTGGGGGGTTATACTTTTGATTACATCGTTAGAACGCCTTATCAATTCAATCTGGGGCTCAGTTTTACCAGCGATATGTTGACGCTGTCCGGTTCCGTGGATTACGCCGATTGGTCACAACTGCGTTATGATGTGCCGGATGGCCGGGACGCGGCCGAGTATAATGATCTTTTGTTGGAAAATGACAGAATTCGTGAAGATTTTCAGCCGGTTTTAGGTTATTCTGCGGGTGGAGAGCTGGCCCTGCCGGGAAGGATGCTTTTCTTGCGCGGAGGCTACCGGTATATACCGACGGCCGATAAAACCCTGGGGAAAGACTTTGACCGCACGGTATACAGTGCCGGTTTGGGGTATGCCGTGGACAGGAACACCATGATCAATGTGGCCTACTCCGTCGGCAAATGGAAAAACAGCGCCAACTATATCTATACCACGCAAACGGTGGAAGAAAATATAGAAAACAAAAACATCCGTCTGGGAATTACGTATAAATTTTAAAAGCAGATTTTGAGCTAAAAAAAGAGGTCACCGGCATGGTGACCTCTTGTAAGGAGTTACAATGATTAATGAGCACAAAGAACGCCTATTATTGCTTATTGAACGTTTTCAGATAAATTTTATTTATACACTTATCGTGTCCAACGCTCTTTTTGTATTTGTTCACCGTTTTATTTAAAAGCGGCTTTCACATATTCCCGGCGCATGCGGGCAATGGCGGAGATGGAAATCTCCTTGGGACACACCGCTTCACATTCCTGAATATTGGTGCAGGCGCCGAAGAGTTCCGCATCCATTTGGGCTACCATATTTTGTACCCGTGTGGCTGCCTCTATGCGTCCCTGGGGCAACAATGACAGTTGTGATATCTTTGCTCCCACAAACAGGGAGGCGGAGGCATTGGGGCAGGCTGCTACACAGGCCCCGCAGCCAATACAGGCCGCCATATCCATGGCCAGCTCCGCGTCCGGTTTGGGCACGGCAATAATGTTGGCGTCCGGCGCGCTGCCCGTTTTGGTGGAGATATAGCCCCCGGCGGAAATAATACGGTCAAAGGCGCTGCGATCAACCACCAGGTCTTTAATGACGGGAAAGGCCTTGGCGCGCCAGGGTTCCAATAGTACCGTTTCGCCATCCTTAAAGTGGCGCATATGCAGCTGGCATACGGTTGTGGCCTTTTCCTGGCCATGGGGTATGCCATTGATAACAATGCCACAGGTACCGCAAATACCTTCACGGCAGTCGCTGTCAAACTCGACGGGTTCTTCGCCTTTTTTTGTTAAATCCTCATTTAACACATCCAGCATTTCCAGAAAGGACATCTCCGTGGAAACATCCTTTACGTCATAGGAAACAAGCTCGCCTTTTGCATCCGGAGCGCTTTGCCGCCAAATTTTCAATTTTAAGTTTATAGTCTTTTCCATTCCCAGCTCCTTTATTTATAGCTACGCTGAGTGAGTTTAACATTTTCAAAAACCAGCTCTTCCTTATGCAGGGCCTGAATCTTATCCTCGCCCAGGTATTCCCATGCCGCCACATAAGAGAATTCTTCATCGTTACGCTTGGCTTCACCCTCTTCAGTCTGGCTTTCTTCACGGAAATGTCCGCCACAGGACTCTTCGCGGTTGAGTGCGTCCCGGGCCATCAGTTCACCCAGTTCCAGATAGTCCGCCAGGCGTCCGGCCTGTTCAAGGGCCTTGTTCAGGTTTTTATCACTACCGGTAACGTTGATGTTGCTCCAGAACTCTTCGCGTAATTTGGGGATTTCCTGCAAGGCCTTTTCCAGCCCTTCTTTATTGCGGGCCATGCCCACATAGTTCCACATGATGTGGCCCAGTTCCCGGTGAATCTCGCGAACGGTCTTTTTGCCTTTAACGGCCAAAAGCTTATTTACTCTTTCCGTAACGGCGTTACGGGCTTCCTTAAAAGCATCACTTTCGGTATGAAGCTTGTCGGCCTTGACGCCGGCCAGATAGTCATTAATCGTGTAGGGCAGTACAAAATAGCCGTCGGCCAGGCCTTGCATCAGGGCGGAAGCACCGAGACGATTGGCGCCATGGTCGGAAAAGTTAGCCTCACCGGCCACATACAGGCCGGGGATGGTACTCATCAGATTGTAATCGACCCATAATCCGCCCATGGTATAGTGAACGGCGGGGTAAATACGCATCGGTACCTTGTAGGGGTTTTCATCGGTGATTTTTTCATACATATCAAACAGATTGCCGTAACGCTCGCGGATGGTCTGCTCGCCGAACTCCCTGATGGCATCGGCAAAGTCAAGATATACCGCCAGGCCGGTGGTGCCTACGCCCAGGCCTTCATCACACACCTGCTTGGCATTGCGTGAAGCCACATCCCGCGGTACCAGGTTGCCAAAGCTGGGGTAACGCTCTTCCAGATAGTAATAGCGTTCTTCATCGGGTATTTCCGCCGGTGGTCGTTTATCGCCTTTTTTACGCGGCACCCATACCCGTCCGTCATTACGCAGGCTTTCGCTCATCAAGGTCAGCTTGGACTGATGATCCCCGGAAACAGGAATACAGGTGGGGTGGATTTGCGTATAACAGGGGTTGGCATACATGGCCCCCCGCTTATGGCTGCGCCAGGCGGCGGTAGCGTTGGAGTTCACGGCGTTGGTGGAAAGATAGAAAACATTACCGTAACCGCCGGTAGCCAGAACAACCGCGTGCCCGGCATAGGACTCCAGCTCGCCCGTTACCAGATTCCGCACCACGATGCCTCGGGCATGGCCATCCTCCACAACCAGGTCCAGCATTTCCCGCCGGGAAAA
Source organism: Calditrichales bacterium (assembly GCA_015493745.1). Classification (GTDB taxonomy): domain Bacteria; phylum Calditrichota; class Calditrichia; order Calditrichales; family J004; genus J004. The sequence continues at coordinate 14,002 of WGCN01000026.1, read as the reverse complement.
AATTTCCACCATGCCGGCATCTACCTGGCGCATCAATGCGCTGTAGGCGCCGAGAAGCAACTGTTGCCCTGTTTGACCCCGGGCGTAAAAGGTGCGGGAAACCTGGGCCCCGCCAAAGGAGCGGTTGGCCAGATTGCCGCCATATTCACGGGCAAAAGGCACACCTTGGGCCGTCGCCTGGTCGATAATATTATTGGATACCTGGGCCAGCCGGTATACGTTGGCCTCGCGGGAACGATAGTCACCCCCCTTGATGGTGTCATAAAAAAGACGCCAGATGCTGTCGTTATCATTGGGATAATTTTTGGCGGCATTGATCCCACCCTGTGCGGCGATACTGTGTGCCCGCCGGGGGGAATCCTGAATGCAAAAAGATTTTACATGGTAGCCCAGCTCAGCCAGGGAGGCGGCCGCCGAGGCCCCGGCCAGACCGGTACCGACAATTAATACGGTATATTTTCTTTTATTCTTGGGGTTGACAAGTTTAATGGCTGCCTTATGGGCATCCCATTTTTGTGCCAGGGGACCCGCCGGAATTTTGGAATCGAGTGTCATGCTGCGCCTCCTGTCAATAATACAAATAGGGGAATCCCTATAAATCCAATGGCTACGAATACGGCGATGCCTGTGCCTATTTTTGTCATAAGCGGAGTGAAGCGCGGCCCGTTAAGCCCCAGTGATTGAAAAGCACTCCAAACGCCATGACTCAGGTGCAGGCCTAACAGTGCCATCATAACAATATAATAGGTTACATTCAGCGGATTGCTGAAATATTCATGAACGGTACGGTAAAGATCACGTATTACCACACCGCCGACTTCATATTCATAATAGCTGCCATATTTAAAATGCAGCAAATGCAGAATAATAAAGATAAACAACAAAATTCCCGTATAGATCATACTGGATGTGGCCAGACCGCGCCTGCTGACACCACCTTTGCCGGCACTTTTGTTATAACTGACGGAACGGGCCTTGTTGTTTTCCAGGGTAACGCGTACCGCATAAAAGATGTGGAATAGGAGCGACACCACCAGAACCAGTTCCGCGGCATAAATTACCGGCCCCAGGCTAATAAGTGTGTGTGCCCATTTGTTGAACGGATCGGGATCGGGGTTAAGCAATAGGAGGTTTTCTAACAGGTGAATGACGATAAAAGACGCCCACATGAGTCCTGTTATACCAAGTATTAGCTTTTTACCGATGGTCGAACTAAAAATCTGAGAAATACGCATTTCTAATCTCCATCTGGTTTAAACGTAGGTAAGAAAAAACAATTTACACATCCATCATTTGTTCGGCAATAAATTTTAGCTGCGATTTACATTTGTAAACCATCGCTTTTCTGTTTCGGGAAAAGATTGTTTTCAACGAAGCTGAGTTACCCTTCGGCGTGTTGCCTTCTCTTCTTTAATAGCCTCAAATGAAACCCGGCCCAAGACCTGGCCCTGATCGTTTTCGATATCAACCCGCCATTCACCGGCCACGATATTTTTTTTATAGGTATATCCCCGGTAACCGTTGGCCCGCCCTCCGCGTATGGAGTAGGAAAGACGATCCGTGGTTTGCCATTCTTCCTTTTTCGGATTATACCATTGCCAATGGTGATATATTCGGGTTTTTAAATCCGTCGGCGCAAAAACAGCGGAGAAACAATAGACGCTATCCTTTTCCGTAAAGTAAAAGGGATTGTCGGAGACGGTAAAGAACTGATACCATGCCGGTTCGTTATAGCTCAGACGGTAGCCATCCTCTACTTTTTGTACGGAATGAAAGGTGCCGGCATATTTTAAGGATAAAGGTACCGGGGGAATGATGTTGGTAAAATAGATCAGATGAAAAAAGACAAAAATCGCCAGTAACGGTTTTATGAGAGGTTTTAAGCGGCTGTGGTAGTCACCGTCAATTTTTTTCCCCAGAAAAAAGATCATCCCGGCGGTAAGGCCACTGCTCATCAGGCCGCTGCCGATAAACAGCCAGGCGGAGATTGTTTTGAAAACAACAGGCAAAAAAAAGATAAAAAATGAAAACAGGGCCAGATAGTAAAAAATGATCTGCATATAAAAGACTTTGATACGGTCACGAATAAACTCGTTGGAGACGAGTAGAAGAAACAGAAAAACCAAAAAAAGCCAGTTTTTTGTCAGGGCCGCGCTTTTAAAATAATAAACCACATAGCTGCTAAACAACCCCCCGAAAAAGAACTGCAGGGCATTGGGTAAAAAGTGCTGATATTTTATAATAAGCGGATGAACGATTTTTTTTTCAGCAACAAGGCTGGTTATGATGATGAGAATCCCGGCAAGAATAATGTAACTCAGAAGGATTAAGTTGTCACTGAGACGGTCGATACGATCCAGAGTAAGGCTGTCCCATAAAAAACCGGCGATAAATGAAGCCAGTGGAAAGTAGCGTTCATTTTTTTTGTAAACAGCCCTAAGGCGGGTTGTGGTGTCACTAATGGCATTTCTCATAATTTCACCTAAAATAGGATGCTCGGGAAAATCGTTTTATGCTGATAAGTATTTCCATCCGGAGAATATGCTCTAATATAAGGCTTTTCACGGATTCATTTCAAAAGGGTAGTCCCGGCGGAAATTTACTACCCTGGGGATCTGTATGTAGGCATGATATTTTAAGCAAAAGCGAGGATGCCGTCGGTCGCTATTTCTCTTTTTTTTCTTTTGGGTTTTATTTCTTGTTAAACTTTTATTAAATTGATCGACTAATCAGACAATATTATCTTATATTAAATTGGAGTAACTCTATGAAGTATCTTTTTTCACTTACAGCAGTACTTGTTGTTTTGTCCCTGACGGCATGCGGCGGAGATAAAGCGCCTAAGGCTGAAGCACAAAAAACCCAGTCCAGCAATCCCGGCGGCTTAACGGATTTTCAGATGGAAAACGGTATCGGTCCGATTACGGAAAAAATCGTTCTTGGAGATATTGATATGGCCAAGGTCAAGGTTGGTGAGGAAATGTTCAAAGCCAAATGTGCCCCGTGCCATAAGATGGACAAACGGTTTGTGGGGCCGGCTCTGCGTTATGTTACCGAACGTCGCACCCCGGAGTATATTTTAAACATGATCCTGAACCCCGATCAGATGGTTAAGGAACATCCGGAAGCTAAAAAGATGTTAGGTGAGTATCTTTCTCCCATGACCAATATGAACCTTACGGTTGATCAGGCTAAGGATTTACTGGAATATCTGCGCTTTGCCGACAAGGAAGGTCTGGAAAAAAAGATTGAAGCCGATCCGCCTTTTAGAAATCAAAAATAAGATTAAGGTTATATTCTCAGGCTCTCTTCAAAATGTTTTGGAGAGAGCCTTTTAGTTTCCGGGGTTTTAGGCCGGAGAAAGAAAAACCGGAGGAAAATAGCCCGGTTGAATAATTTAAAAGCGGTGTTATATTTACAAAAAGTTAATATTTGTATTGAAAAAGTAATTTAATGTGATTATATTAAGACATAAGAGTCTTTTATCATTTAACGCTTTGAGGTTTAATGCTTCTTTCAAAATCCTGTGTTTATGGCATTCGTGCGGTTTTATATCTGTCGGTCAATGATGAGCGGGAATATGTTCCTATAAAAGAAATTTCCGATAAAATGGGTATCTCTTTTCACTTCTTGACTAAGATACTCCAGGTTTTGACCAATGCGGGAATGATTAAGTCTATGAAAGGAGCCAAGGGGGGAGTTGGTTTAAATCAGAAAGCTTCATCCATTAGCTTATATGATGTGATCCGTGAATTGGATGGTGAAACGCTTTTTGAAGAATGTGTTTTAGGTTTGCCGGGGTGTGCCGATGATAACCCGTGCTCCATGCATAAAATATGGCGCGTTACCAAGGCCGAGCTAAAAAAAGAACTGGAAGAGGAAAACTTCGGCAGTCTGGCTAAGCAGATAACCGAAGATGAAATACGTCTCTACGATATTTAAAAAATATTAAATAAAAAGAAAACATCGTGATGGTCACGATTGTGAAAATACACACAACCGGAGGGAATTTACTATGAAGGGTTTAATTATTGCCTTGCTTAGTTTATCGGTGCTGTTTATCTCCTGCCAAAGGACAGATAGTCAGCAAAGTAGTACGGAAGACCTGACTAAAAACACACCAAAAGGTCAGGCGTCGGTGGTGGATGATGAATCCGCTCCCAATATTTTACAGCTTGCCATTAAAACCAAGGATCTGTCTACCCTGGTGGCCGCTGTTCAGGCTGCGGAGATAGAACATGTGTTGGTAAATGCCGGCCCATTAACGGTTTTTGCACCCGTTAATTCCGCATTTGATGCCCTGCCGCCGGGAACCGTGGACGAGCTGCTAAAGCCGGAGAATAAGAAGAAACTGGCTTTTATTCTTACCAACCATGCCGCGCCGGGTACCTATAAAGGACGTTTTCTTAAGGATGGCCGGAAGATATATATGGCCACGGGTGAATATATCGAGGTAACCCGCAAGGGTGACGATGTATATTTTGGCGGTGCTAAAATTTTAGCGACGGTAGATGCTTCCAATGGGGTTGTTCACCTTATCGATAAGGTGCTGGTTCCAAAAGATAAATAAATTGAATTGTATAATTAAATAAAAAGGGCATTGTTATGAAGTCAATGTACAAGAACGCAATTTTAGCGTTAATTTTTATGGCCAGTTTTACTTTGGTCGCTTGCAATCAAGGTGGGTCAAATAGTGGGGGGGCTTTAAAAAGCTCCGCCGCGGAAAAGGTTTTTGTTGCTCCGGGTGAGTATGATTCGCACTATGCGTTCATCTCCGGTGGTTTTAGCGGACAGCTATCCGTTTATGGCTTGCCGTCCGGTCGTTTGTTTAAAGTGATCCCCGTATTCTCGGTTGATGCCGAAAAAGCGTATGGTTTTAATGAAGAAACCAAGGATATGCTGAGAACTTCCCATGGATATATTCCCTGGGGCGATTCGCACCATCCCGACATTTCCCAAACCAATGGCGTTATTGACGGAAGATGGGTGTTTATCAATGAGAACAATACGCCGCGTATTGCCCGCATAAGCCTGGAAACCTATGAAACCGCGGAGATTTTAGAAATTCCCAACAGTGCAGGTAACCACAGTTCCTCTTTTGTTACGGAAAATACCGAGTATGTTGTGGCCGGTACCCGTTTTAGCGTACCTATTCCTCAACGTGATATGGCCATTAAGGATTATAAAGGTAACTTTAAAGCCGCTCTTTCCTTTATTAAAGTTGACCCTGAGTCCGGTAATATGGATCTCGATTTTCAGGTGTTGATGCCCGGTTTTGACTATGACTTATCACACCCGGGGCGTGGTAAATCTCACGGATGGTTCTTCTTCTCTACCTATAACACGGAAGAAGCACACACCCTGTTGGAAGTAAACGCTTCTCAGAATGATAAGGACTTTATCGCCGCTGTAAACTGGAAGAAAGCCCAGGAGTATATTAAGCAGGGTAAATTTAAAACCATGCCGGCGAATTATGTACATAATGTGTATAGCGATGAAACCCACAGCACCACATCCACCAATAAAAAGAGTGTCCGTGTTTTGGATGCCTCCAAGCTGCCGGGTCTGGTATATCTGATGCCGACGCCTAAATCTCCTCACGGTTGTGACGTTGATCCTTCCGGTGAGTATATCGTTGGTAGCGGTAAGCTGTCTGCTTCCATGACGGTTCACTCCTTCAGCAAAATGTTGAAGGCTATCGAGAATAAAGAATTTGACGGTGAAGCCTATGGTATTCCCATTCTGAAGTTTGAATCCACTTTGGCCGGAACGGTTGAACAACCGGGTCTCGGTCCTTTACATACGGAATTTGATGGTAAGGGTAATGCCTATACCACCTTCTTTATTTCTTCCGAAGTGGTTAAGTGGAAATTGGGTACCTGGGAAGTGGTTGACCGTAAGCCGACCTACTATTCCGTTGGTCACCTGATGATCCCCGGTGGTAACTCCCGCAAGCCTTTCGGTAAGTACCTTGTGGCTATGAACAAAATCACCAAGGATCGTTATCTGCCGACCGGCCCCGAAGTTACTCAGTCGGCCCAGCTTTATGATATCTCCGGTGAAAAAATGGAACTGTTACTGGACTTCCCGACCGTGGGTGAGCCGCATTATGCTGCCGGCGCTCCGGCGGAAGTCATTAAAGGCTTTTCCAAAAAATTCTTTAAGCTGGAAGAAAACAAGCACCCTTACGCCACTAAGAGCGAAGCCGATGCCCGCGTCGTGCGTGACGGTAAGAATGTTCATATCTATATGACCGCCATCCGCAGCCACTTTGCTCCCGATAATATTGAAGGCATCAAAGTAGGCGACCGTGTTTATTTCCACGTAACCAACCTGGAACAGGATTATGATGTGCCGCATGGTATCTCCATGATCGGTGCCAATACATCCGAGTTGTTGATTATGCCGGGTCAGACAGAAACGTTTGTTTGGGAACCCAAGCAGGTCGGCGTTTGGCCTTTCTACTGTACAGATTTCTGCTCCGCCTTACACCAGGAGATGCAGGGATATGTTCGTGTATCGCCGCGTAATTCAAACATCAAACTTTCCTGGTCATTGGACGGCGAATAATCATATCAGGGGGGGTAAAAAAAAGAACCTGAAACGATTAATTGCAAATAATAGCCTCCTTGCGGGGGCTATTATTTTTTATCAAAGAATTGGATAAGATGATGAAAAAGTCAAAAGTACTGATGATTACAGGGTCGTTGTTATTATTAACTCTGTTTGTGTTGCCTTTGTGGAATATAACGCTGGAAGCACCCCAATATCCCGACCCCCTGGGCCTGGACATTCATATTGATAAGTTGGCGGATGGAAACAATCCTAATGATGTAAAAAATATTGATTTGTTAAATCATTATATCGGTATGGAGCGCCTTCCCGAAGACATGCTGGAATTTCAGATTTTTCCTATCGTTGTTCTGGTTATGGCCATATTGGGTGTTTTGGCCGGCCTAACCGGTAAGCCTAAAGTTTACCTGACGTGGGTTGTTATCATGGCTGTTTTGGGTATTGCCGGGATATATGACTTTTATTCATGGTTATACCATTACGGGCACAACCTCAACCCCCATGCCATTTTGAAGTTTGTTGATAAGAACGGGAACCCCATGGCTTATGACCCACCGGTGTTTGGTACCAAGCAGTTGCTTAACTTCACCGTGCATTCCTATCCGGCTTCCGGTGCCTATGCCATGATGGTAGGAATACTCATGGCCATTTGGGCGTTTGTGACTGGTAAAAAAGAGAGTTAGAGTTATGAAGAAATATTTCCTGTTATTAACGATACTGGGATCTTTTTGGCTTGCTTCATGTTCCGTGGAGCCTAAGCCGATCGAGTACGGATCGGATGCCTGTTCCTTTTGTAAAATGACCATCGTAGACAAGCAGCATGCCACGGAAATTGTGACCTCCAAGGGGAAGGCGTTTAAATACGATTCCATTGAATGTATGATGCGGGATTTAAAAAACCATAAAGATGATGACATCGCACTTTTTCTGGTTACGGATTTTGTGCGGGCCGGACAATGGGTTGATGCCCAAAAGGCAACTTACTTAGTCAGTGAAAACATTCCCAGCCCCATGGGGGCTAATCTTTCGGCATTTAAAAGCCGTGACGAAGCGGAAAAGGTACGAAAAGAAGAAACGGGAGAACTGTTTGACTGGAGTGAGTTAAGGGAGCGTTTTTAGCCGCTCCGCTAACTCATGCGGCATTTAAATTGCAAGAAGTGCATAACCTGTTTGTTGTGCACTTCTTTTTTTATAGGAAAAACCATGAGATTAAGGATACAGAAGTTATTAGCCATCCTGTTGCTTTTTAGCGGTGTGCTTTCGGCAACTTCCAGGGTAGTGGGGCCACAGGAGAAGATTAAAACCATTGCCGAGGCTCTGGCGATATCCGCACCGGGAGATACGGTTTTTATTCAACCCGGCACATATCAGGAAGAGACCATCTATATCGATAAACCCATGGTGATTATCGGCAGAGGCTATCCTGTAATCGATGGCATGAATAAGGGCTATGTTCTGGAAGTGCGCAGCGACAGTGTGACTGTAAAAGGGCTGTTGTTGATCAATGTACAAAAAAGCTATACAAAAGCCTATGCGGCTATTCATGTCTATGGCAGTAAATATTTTGTTATAGAAGGTAATAAACTGCGTAACTCCTTTTTCGGCATACTGGTCGAGCGCTCTAAGGATGGCATCATTCACGGAAATACTGTGATGGGTAATGCCGTAACCGAGCAAAGTTCGGGAAACGGGATACATGCCTGGCATTCTGACCGCCTGACCATTAGCAACAATCATGTTGAAGGTATGCGTGACGGTATTTATCTGGAGTTTGTAAACAACAGCAAGATTATTGGAAACGTAAGCCGCAATAATATACGCTATGGATTGCATTTCATGTTTTCCAATGATGATCTCTATCTGAAAAACCGCTTTGAAAACAATGGCGCCGGGGTGGCCGTTATGTTTTCCAAACGTATTGATATGCGGGAAAACGAATTTATGCTTAACTGGGGCTCTGCCTCTTACGGCCTGTTGCTCAAGGAGATATTGGAAGGCGAGATTGTCGGGAACACCTTTAATAAAAACACCATTGGCATCAGCGCGGATGGTGCCAGTAAAATAAGCTTTAGCCATAATAACTTTGACAATAACGGCTGGGCCATACGTTTTCATGGCGCTTGTTATGACAACAATATTGTCAATAATAATTTTCGCCATAATGCACTGGATATTTCTTACAAGGGACCTATGAACGGTAATATTTTTGATCAGAATTACTGGAGTGAATATGCCGGGTATGATCTGGATAAAAACAATGTGGGCGATGTGCCTTACCGGCCGGTAAAATTATTCTCTTATGTGGTGAATAAAACGCCGGAAACCATTATATTGCTGCGCAGCCTCTTTGTTGACATCATCAATTTTTCGGAAAAAGTATCACCGATTATGACTCCCGATAACCTAAAAGACAACCGACCACTTATGAAACCGGTAAAGATAAATGATCGAAGTTAGAAAATTGTATAAAAACTATGGTCCCGTAGAAGTTCTTAAAGGCATTGACATCGTTTTTAACCCGGGTGAGATTACGGCCATACTTGGTCCAAACGGCTCCGGTAAAACAACACTGATTAAAAGTATTCTCGGTATGGTCATTCCCAACGGGGGTGAAATCCTGTTGGATGATAATAACGTGCTTGGTCAATGGCTGTACCGTGACCGTATTTCGTACGTGCCGCAAATTGCCAATTTTCCGGGTAATTTAAAAGTTAACGAATTGATAAAAATGATTCGTGATATCCGCCCCGGCGCCCGGAACCATGGCCGCTTGATAGACATATTGAAGCTACAACCTTTTCTGGATAAAAAGCTCGGCGCTCTTTCCGGCGGAACGCGGCAAAAGGTAAACCTGGTGCTGGCCTTTATGTTTGACGCCCCGTTGATTATCCTTGATGAGCCGACAGCCGGTCTGGACCCGGTGGCTCTGATCCTGCTTAAGCAGCTCATCGCCTCGGAAAAGGAAAAGGGAAAAACCATTCTGATCACCACCCATATTATGAATCTGGTTGAGGAAATTGCCGATAAGGTGGTTTTCCTGCTCGATGGTTTGATATACTTTCATGGCCGGGTTTCGGAACTGAAGGAAAAAACGGGAGAAGATAATCTGGAAAAGGCCATTGCTGCCATATTAAAGGACAGTTATGCTTAAAATATTAAAATACAGTTTTATGGATCTGATGCGTAGCCGTTGGAGCTATGTTTATTTCTTCTTTTATCTGGTTTTGGGTTTTGTACTGTTTTTTCTGAACAGTGATGTAACCAAGGCAGTAATAACCCTTATGAATGTTATTATTGTCCTCACACCGCTGATCGGGACGATTTTCGGTGTGATGTACTTTTACAGCTCACGGGAATTTACGGAACTTTTGCTGGCCCAGCCTTTAAAACGCCGAACCATTTTTGCCGGTCAATATCTTGGGGTTAGTCTTTCCCTGAGCATGAGCCTGGTGATTGGAGTGGGCATTCCCTTTGTTTTATATGGTATCTTTGGCTCCACGGCCATATGGGATTTTTCCACCCTTATGCTGGTCGGCGCATTTCTGACTTTTATCTTTGTGGCCCTGTCGTTTAACATTGCCCTGGCCTTTAAAGATAAAATAAAGGGTTTTGGCTTTTCTATCCTGATGTGGCTGTTTATGGCTGTTATCTATGACGGACTGTTTTTGCTGAGCATGATGATCTTTGATGATTACCCGCTGGATAAACTGGCTTTGGGAGCCACGCTTTTCAATCCCATAGATCTGTCGCGTATTCTGATCTTATTAAAACTGGATATATCCGCCTTACTGGGCTATACGGGAGCGGTTTTTAAGAATTTTTTTGGTACCGGCCTGGGGTTGTTCCTCTCTCTGTCTTTGCTTTCCGTCTGGGTTATTGTCCCGGCCGCGCTTATGTTGCGCCAGGCCAGGAGTAAGGATTTTTAAGCTCCGCCGGACGGGGAGCTATCCCTTACAGGCTTTTGGGGGAAATAAAAAACTTTTCCCGCACCACACCGGGGACAAAGGCCTGCCAGTCATCGACTCCGGCTTCCAGCCCCATAACCGCGGCGGTAGGCAGGTTCTCCATGCGGTTGCCCAGAAAATAATTTATCAGATGCGTGAGACCGGGGTTGTGGCCCACCAGCAGGGCCTGTGTATACTTTTCATCCAACCCGGAAATGGCCGCGGTCAATGTTTTTAGAGGAGCCATGTACAAGGAATCCATTTCCCGGATACGGCAAAGGGGAAACTGTACGGATGCGCAAAGCAGACGGGCGGTTGTAATGGCCCGCCGGGCCGGGCTGGATATGATAATATCCGGATGGGCATTGTGGTCATGCAGGGCATGGGCTATACGCGGTACATCCCGCTGACCTCTCGGGTTAAGAGGCCGGTCAAAATCTTTTTCCGCACCGCTGTGCCAGGCGGATTTACCATGACGCATTATATACAGAGTTTTCATAGATTACTCCTTTTAACCATTATGGGGAATATAGTGAAAATTATTATATTGAGTTGCGGTTTGAAGAAAAAGAGTAAAAGCAGAAGCATGGCCCGTCATGCTTTTGGTCATTTGCAAAAGTTACGGGTGGATGTTGAGTTTGTTAACATGCAGGATTATGCCTTGCCTTTTTGTGATGCGGAAACGGAGACCTTGCACCATCCGCGGGTTTTAAATTTGAAAGGGAAAATACAGAAGGCGGATGCCCTGATAGTGGCCACACCTGTTTACAACTACAGCGGGAACAGCATGTTGAAAAATGTTATGGAACTGACCGGCTCCGCCTGGCAGGATAAGGTGGTGGGCTTTTTATGCGCCGCCGGAGGGGAACGCAGCTACATGTCCATTCTTTCCATGGCTAACAATCTGATGCTGGATTTCCGTTGCCTGATCGTCCCCAGGTTTGTTTACGCCACGGATAAAAACTTTGACACGGATTTAAAACTTTCGGCGGATATAGATGCACGTATACGGGAACAAAATGAGATGGTCATAAAGCTTACCGGGGCGCTGACATAACCGGCTCGGAATGTATCCACTTTAAAACCACCTTTTCCAACTCCTCGGGCTTTATCGGCTTGCTCAGATAGTCATCCATGCCGGCCTCAAAACACTTTTCCTTGTCACCTTTCATGGCATTGGCGGTCATGGCAATAATGGGAATATGCTTTTCCCCGTCTTCCCGGAGACGAATATTGCGGGTGGCTTCCAGACCGTCCATTACCGGCATTTGCATATCCATTAATATGATATCATAATGTTTGCCTTCTATGGCTTCCAACGCTTCCCGGCCGTTGTTGGCGCAAGAGATTTCAAAACCGATTCTTTGTAACAGCTTTTTGGCCACTTTTTGATTGATCAGATTGTCTTCAACCAGGAGTACATGTCCGCGGGGCAACAGTAAGTCCTGTTCAGGTAACTTTCCATTGTATTCCGGGGAGGCCTTCTCATCACTGTATATATTGCTGAGGCACTCATACAATTGGGATATTTTCAGGGGCTTGGTTAAAAAGCCGTGAAAGCCCAGCTCAAACATCCTTTTGGCGTCCCCCCGCAGGCTGGCAGCGGTTATCATAATCATTTTTGTTGTGGATATCAGGGGATCGTTTTTGATCAAGGTACAAAGCTGATCACCGGAAATACCGGGCATTTTGAGGTCGATCAGGGCAAAGTCTATCGGGTGATCCGTGGAAGCGTACACTTTTAAAATATCAAGGGCATCGGTGGCGTTTTCCGCCTCAAAAATCTCACAGCCGCATGGCATCATCTGCATTTTCAAGATTTCACGATCGGTGCGACTGTCGTCTACAATCAGTGCTTTTTTTCCGGAAAAGTCGATGCTGGGTTTTGTTTTGGTTTCCGGGGCAGGGACCTTTTTAAGAGGAATGGAGAACCAAAAAAGCGAACCGCAGTTAACTTCGCTCTCAAAACCGATATCTCCGCCCATCAGTTGGGTCAGCTTTTTACATATGGCCAGTCCCAGGCCGGTTCCGCCGTATTTGCGGGTTGTTGAAGCATCAACCTGTGAAAAGGATTTGAATAGCTTGTCCTTATGTTCATCGCTTATTCCGATACCGGTATCCAGAATGGAGAAGGTATAATAGGCCTGATCATCATTTTCCTTTTCAATTTCCACCCAGATATTTACCCGCCCTTTGGAGGTGAACTTTATGGCGTTTCCGGCCAGGTTGATCAGGATTTGGCGTATTCTTCCCGGATCACCGTTTACATAAGCGTGTGTGCCGGGTTCCAGAAAACACTTGAAGTCCAGCCCTTTTTCATCGGTTTTTATCACCAGCAGATCGGAAACCTCTTCCAGCATTTTTTTGAGATCAAAGTCGATATATTCCAATTCCAGCTTTCCGGCTTCAATTTTGGAAAAATCGAGAATGTCATTAATAACGGTTAACAAGGCTTCCGCCGAAGAGGCGATGGTGGCGATATATTCACGCTGTTCGGGGTCGAGACGGGTATCCATCATTAAATGGGCCATGCCCAGAACACCATTCATCGGCGTGCGAATTTCATGGCTCATGGAGGCCAGAAACTCGCTCTTCATCCGCGATAGGGCCTCGGCCTTTTCCTTGGCTTCCCGCATCTCTTCCTCGGAGATCTTTCTGAGGATTAGGGTGCCGATCTTTTCGGCAATATATTGCATTAACTCCAGGTCAGCCGTATCATAAGCATTCGGGTTTTCATAATCCTGTACCACCAGAACTCCGAATACATGGTTGTTGTTTTTAAGCGGTACGCCCATCCAGCATTTTGAAAGGCGTCCCCGTAAGCGGATAGCTCCCTCTTCAGCCAGCCGCGCCAGATCCTCCTGACTCAGGATAAGTGCCGTCCCCTGACGGTATATATAGTGAGTACACGTGGAATGCATATCCCGGGGGGGCATTTCCCCGGAAATTTTATTATCCTCAAAGATGACGGGAAAAGAATACCTTTGCTGCTTTTCGTTGTAAAGGGCAATATAAAAGTTTTGAGTTTCCACAAAAGGAGTGATGCCCTCACGAATATTGACAATCAGTTCCTTTAAGGTAGTCGAAATACCGGCCGACTCGGAGAGTTTGTCGATAATTTTACGTATTTTTTCTTTCTGTTTGCGGTCGGAAATATCACGAACGATGACATATAAGACATCCTGATGCCCGATACGGATTTTCCTCAGGGATACTTCAGCATCAAACTCTTCACCATCCATGCGTTTGTGCAGCCACTCAAAGTGCAGCGGACCGCGCTTAAAGGCTTCTTTTATTTTTTCCCGGGACAGCTCATAGGAGCCGGAGCCATCGGGCTGAAGATCAGGTGATAAATCTGCCGGGTGTAGTTTTCTGAAGGCCTCAACCGTGTCTACCTTAAACATTTGCAGGGCGGCATTATTACAATCGAGGAATCCATCCTCGCCGGTAATCATCAGGGCATCGGTGGCATTGTCAAACAGGGT
>WGCN01000025.1 GCA_015493745.1 Calditrichales bacterium | reverse complement strand
GTCGGCCACGGATAAATAACCTTATTGCTATATTTTTAACCTTAGTAGAAAAACCTGCCCTGAAAGCAAAAAACCTTATTGGCTTATTTTCATCACAGGGCAAATAATAAGGTTTGGAAACAGGGTTGCTTCCTTTTCTACTAAGGTTTACCGGTATGGATAAGGTTCCCCAAAAAGAGATTTTCATCTATCTATTAACCGGGTAACAAAGAAAAAGACAGGTTCTGGCGGGATTCACCGTTGTAGCAAACACCCCTTGCTAATTGCACATGGCCCGTGGTCGGCCACGGATAAATAACCTTATGGCGATATTTTTAATCTTAGTAGAAAACCTTATTGGCTTATTTTCACAACAGGGGAAAACAATAAGGTTTGAAAATTGGATTGTTTCCTTTTCTACTAAGGTTTACCACTGCGGATAAGGTTCATTTATAAATATAAAACGGGTAACAATGAAAAAGACAGGTTCTGGCGGGATTCACCGTTGTAGTAAACACCCCTTGCTAATTGCACATGGCCCGTGGGCAACCACGGAGAAATAACCTTATTTCTGTTTTTAACCTTAGTAGAAAACCCTGCTCTGAAAGCAGAAAACCTTATTGGCTTATTTTCATCACAGGGCAAATAATAAGGTTTGGAAACAGGGTTGCTTCAATTTCTACTAAGTTTTGCCAATGGAGATAAGGTTGCGAAAGAGACCCTCTTCTGTTTTCTCGCCGGGCAAAAATATGTAACCCATTACCCGCAAATGAATTTAAGTAAACGGCGGCGAAACCTTTTCCGCTTATAATTACGATCATCCAAGGGCAATAAACCATGACTATTGAAACGTTTCAAAAAGCCATAACATCGGCGCCGATTGTTATCGGCTATTTTTCTTATCCGGCCTGTAATGTGTGCAAGGTATTGCGCCCCAAGGTAGAAGCCCTGAGCGCTCAATACGAGGAGGTTGACTTTATCTATGTGGATACCCATGAAGCACCGCAACTGGCCGGGCAATACACCATCTTTACCGTGCCGACAATATTGATTTTCGTCGATGGCCGGGAGAGTCTGCGCCTGAGCCGTAACTTTTCCGTGGGCGAGGTGCAGGCCTTTCTGGAACGCATGACCGGACTGATGCGTGCCTAAAGAAAACGGCCCCTGCCCGCAAGGCAAGGACCGTAATCCAAAATTACCGGCGCGGATATCCCGCCGTCCTTAGTTTTCCCCGATGCGTATGCTGCCGTTGGTGGTTTTCAGATAAACCAGAGGCCCGCCCTTATTGATGGAGCCGCTCAGTTTTTTGGAGGAGCTGTAATCCTCGCGCTCGATGGGCAGTTCGCATTTAATGCTGCCGTTGGTGGTTTTGGCCTTGATATCCACATTGGCATCCGCCGGCAGATAGAGCTTAATGGAACCGTTAGTGGATTTAAAACTCATCTCATCATCAAACAACTTATCCAGGCGGGCGGTAATGCTGCCGTTGGTGGTTTTGCAGCGCAGGGAACCGCGCACATCCTCGGCAACGATTTTACCGTTGGTGGTTTCCAGCCGCATGCGCCCCATGCCGCCGTAGACCTTCAGAGAGCCGTTGGTGGAGTGTATATCCAGATCCAGTTTACGGGGAATGGAAATTTCATAACTTACGGAATAACCGGTGCCGCTGCTGCCAAAAAGCCAGCTCCAAAAGCCGTTGCCATGGCGACGCCCCTGGCGGAGTTTCTCGGTGGAGATATACCAGACGCCATCCTCGCGCTCCATGTTGACTTTCAGATTTTGCAGCATCTCCGCGCCGGCGTCCTCATCATCGGTGTAGATGGTTTTTCGGGCGCGTACTTCAATATAATCCTTATCCCAGCTTTCCACCTCCACGCTGCCGTTGGTATTATCCACCGCCAGCCGGTTAATACCATCCATATCCAGTGTTTTAACCTCTTCGTGGACAATTTTTTCAGCCCGGGCAAAGCCCATAACCAAAAAGACCAGGCTCAGGGAAAAGGTATATTTAGCAAATCTTGACATATTGACCTCCGGTTAATCACCAATTTTATAAAGTGTTATTCCCCACATTTTCGGATTATCGGGCGGCGAGGCATTCCAGTCACGGTAGGAGTGACTGTCATCGGTGATATAATGCACCGTATAGGAACCGGGCTCCAGGGTAATCACCGTATCCACCTTGCGGTTTTTGGAGGCCCCGCCGGCATTGTCCGTATTGCGGTAGCGCATGCGCCACACCTTGCGTTTTGTCTCATTGTTGACGATCCAGCCGAAGTCATACATCTCGTCCCAGTCGCCTTCACCCAGGGCCACAATGCGCACCCGTGTCCGCTTTTTTATCTCAAAGCTTTTTCGTAAATGCTCATCATCACGGACGCGGGTCAGCTCGGCAATAATCGTTTCCGGCACCAGACTTTTCACATCCGAGGTTTGCGCCTTTTGCCCCTTTTTAAGGGGATAAATGGTAATGCCCCACATCTTGCCGTCATCCGGCGCCGGGCTGTTCCACTCTTCATAGGAGTGGGAATCGTCCGTGCGGTAATGGACGATGTATTCCCCGGCCGGCAACTCCACGATACCGTCAAAAAGGCGGTTTTTATAGCTGCCGCCCGCCGGTTGCGTATCGCGATAGCGCATGCGCCACACTTCCCGGCCGGTTTTGGCCTCGGTTATCCAGCCGTAATCATACATCTCGCCTCCGCGCCCCTCACCCAGGGCAAAAATACGGAAGCGTCCGTCTTCCCGGACGACCAGTCCTTTTTCCCGGTAGGCACTGTCACCCATGCGGATTATTTGCAGGACCGGCTCCAGAATTTCGGCGGCATATTCGGTAACGATGGAAGGATCGAACTTGTCCCCGGCGGCGTTAAGGGTGATGCCCCAAAAG
Organism: Calditrichales bacterium; assembly: GCA_015493745.1. Taxonomy (GTDB): domain Bacteria; phylum Calditrichota; class Calditrichia; order Calditrichales; family J004; genus J004. The sequence continues at coordinate 4,800 of WGCN01000025.1, read as the reverse complement.
TTAGGATCATAGGGCGGGTTGGCGTTCCAGTCATCGCTGCAATGGTTATTGTCACTGCGGTAGTAAACCATGTAATTTCCCGGCTCCAGGGTAATTTCATCCCGTATAACGCGGTTTTTTATGGCGCCTCCGGCATGGCGCGTTCTGGATTCACGCATGCGCCATATCTTTTTGCGGCTGTCCATATCCACAATCCAGCCGTAGTCGAACATCTCGTCTTCCCAGCCCTCGCCCAGGGCATACACAGCCACCTTCAATCTTTTTTTCAGACTAAAACCGCGCTTCTCATATTCGCGGCTGCCCATTTCGGTCAGGGCCACAATGGCCTTATCCTGATAGGCCCGCTGGTATTTGAGTACCGCGCCCTCGCTTAAAACCGCGTCCACGCCCTTTACGCGCACATACCATTTACGCACCTGGTCATCCCACCAGTCATCATCGCCGAAAATCATATCCAACAGACGTTCAAAGCTCAGGAAACCGTTGTTGATGTCCGGCTTAACCGCCGAATAGTAGAGCTCATATTCTCCCTTTTTCAGAAAGACCTCTCCCTTGAAGGCCCGGTTCCATTTATCCCACCAGTCTCGTTTGGTATTGTCGATGGTCATGCGCCAAACCATTTTGCGGCTGTGGGCATCGATGATCCAGGCATAGGCAAACATATTAAAGGGATCCTGCTGGAAATTATGCAGACGTTTTATCTCCTTGTTTCCTCCGGCGCCCAGGGCCTCGATGGTTACGGTTTTGTCACTTTTCAAGGTAAAACCCGCTATCTTTACCTGGGCGTCTTCCACATGTTTTATGGAAACGGTTTCATCACCGGCCCAAATCAAAACCGGAATAAGGAAGATGCTGAGTACAAGTAGTTTTTTCATAATATAAATCCGTTAAAAGGGTTTTACCATTCTAAAGGCAAAGACAAAAGGGTCCTTCCCGGTGTCTAACCGTTTGGCCATGCTAAAACGGTACTTGCCTTTTTTAAAGCCCACGGCTATGCCTGCATCCGTTTGCAGATCGCGCCATTGCAGGCTTTCGAATCCTTCCGACCATTTTTGCGCGCCGGTGTCACGGTACCAGGCCCGCCCGGCATCAAAAAAGGCAATATAACTTACTTTATCCAAAAATAGAAAACCACGGCGGAAAGTAGGGGTTATCACATACTCGATATTGGCCAGAATCATGCGATCGCCCTGAAAGCTTTTGTTATGGTAACCACGCAGGGTGCTTAGCCCTCCCAGGCGATAGAGTTTTTGCAGGGGCAGCGTTCCCTCGGAGGTTCCGGCCATAAGCCGCATATCCAGACGCTCGTTGCGGCTCAGCTTTTGATAGCGGCGAATATCCAGTTCATAGCGGTTAAAGGAGAACTCGCTGGATAAAAAGCCCTTGTTGGAGGTTTCCAGCCCCAGCCGGGCATACCAGCCGTTGGCCGGCATTTCCTTATTGTCGCGCGTGTCGAGATACAGTTCGCCATAAACGCTGCGCATCAGACCTTCATTAATGGCCGGATTGGGACCGAAATCACGCTTGCCGCCAAACAGTGCCCAGTTGGTGGAAGGGCTTACCGAATAGTAGTTATCGCTGCGGTAGGCCAGGGTGCCCCGTAAAAAGATGGTCCAGTTCTGGCTGGCGTGCAGCTCAAAACCCTTACGCCGGAAAAAGTCCACATAGTCGCGGTGCAGAAAAAAGGCGGACAGCGAATTTTCCATATCGGAGATCATCAATCCGTCCTGGGTATCGATGCGGTCATAAATTTTGGCGCCCAGTTCAAAACGGTAGGTACGGGGGTCAAACAACCAGCGGGTAATTCCGGCCTCATAACGCCATTTGTAATCGGAAAAGCCGTATCCGATAAAGCCGTGCACATCCACATAGTCGTTGCCGCTACCAATGGATTCCGGCACGCGGATACCGGTGAACAACCCCTGCACGCGGTTGTAGCTGAGCATAAAATCATCTTCCAGGGATTTTAAGGGCAGGGTGCTGTAGGCGCCGTAAAAGCGTCGTTGCCATTCCCATTCGCTGTCATCATCCCAGTCAATATCCACATCTTCATCATCAAAGGATTCATAACGCCGGGCCCAGTTTTTATCGGGGATAAAATTTTTGGCCCGGGTCTCGATCTGGTTCCCGGTAACGCGCGCACTCCGTGCCTGGCGGATTTCCCCGCTAACCACCACCACATCGCCATCCACAAAGGCCTTGTCCCGCAGATCGGCCTTGCCAAACAAAACCAGCACATCACCGTTTATACGGCCTTTTAAAATCAGGTCTCCGTCCGATACAAGCACATTGCCTTCCACGGTTTCACCGGCGACGATCTCGGTATCGCCCTCATAACGAAATACCCGGGAGGTGTCATCGAAATATTTTTCCTGCACCTTTTCTTCCAACTCCGCCAGATCCCGGTGATAGTTTTGGGCAAAAAGCATTTCCCCCAAAAACAAAACCAACAAGAATGTTATTAATCCGAGCTTCATGGTTTTCTCCGTGTTAAACATGCTTACCCGCTATTTACGGAAAGCCCGGAAAAAAGTTACGCTCCGGCGCCATCTTGCCCGTTAAATAAGTATTACCCATGAAATTTAACATAGAAACGATTATGATTGCCCGGCCCGTTGTTTATACTTTTTATTTTTTCAGATTTACTTTAAGTTGGACGATCAGCACTATAGCTTTTATATTCGTTGCGCTGCCGGAAGGAAACAGGACTTTTAGCCTCCCTTCCCGGCTCTTTTCCTCCCCGAAGGACAAACCGGGGAAACATCAAGGCCGCTGTCGAGTTAGCTACTGATTGAAATACCAAACTTATGGAGTAATATGAAACGCCTTCATTCACTAGTCATATCCCTTATTCTCTTTTCGGTCTCCTTCTCCCTGGCCGACCAGGCCATCAAGTATACTGTGCTCCGGGCGGAGCCGCAACACCCGCGGGTGTCCCAACTGGTTACACAAATCCTGTTACGCAACCATTATAAGCAGCTGGATTTGAACGACTCGCTTTCCGCCCAGGTTTATACAAATCTGCTGGAAATACTGGATTACAACAAAAGCTACTTCTTAAAATCGGACATCGAATCTTTTAAACCCTTTAAATATGCTTTTGACGATTTTTTGCTCAGCGGCCGCCTGGATGTGCCCTTTATGATATTCAATACCTTTCAACAGCGCATGGCCGAAAGGCTGGAGTTTATTTTTAAACGCCTGGAAACGCCCTTTGACTTTACAAAGGATGAATATTACTATCCCTATCGCGACAGCCTGGACTGGGCCGGAAGCGCCGCCGAGCTGGACGAGTTTTGGCGCAAGCGCCTGAAGAACGAAGCGCTGAGCCTGAAAATCGCCGGCAAGGATGATGATAATATCCGGGAAACGCTGACCAAGCGCTACAGCAATCTTAAACGCCGCCTGAGCCAAAACCAAAGTGAGGATGTGGTACAAATATATCTCAATGCCCTCTCCTCCTGCTTCGACCCGCATACATCCTATTTTTCACCAAAGGCCAAGGATGATTTCAACATTCGCATGAGCCTTTCCCTGGAAGGCATCGGCGCCCGGCTGATTACAGAGAATGACTACACCAAGGTGGTGGAGGTCATCCCCGGCGGGCCGGCGGCCAAGAGCGGCCTGATTAAGGCCGACGACCTGATCATCGGCGTGGGACAGGGCGAGGAAGGCGAGATGGTGGATGTGATCGGCTGGCGCATTGACGACGTTGTGCAACTGATCCGCGGCAAAAAGGGCACCAAGGTGCGTCTGCAACTGTTGCACGATCCCAACGCCCTGTTGATTGACGCCGAGACCATTGTACTGACCCGTGACAAGATCAAACTGGAAGACAGCGCGGCCAAGGCCGATACGCTGCATATTTTAAGCCGTGGCCAAAGCTTTGTTTACGGCGTGATCGACATCCCGGCCTTTTACCAGGATTTTGCCGCCCAGCGGCGCGGAGACCCTAACTATAAAAGCACCACCCGCGACGTGCGGCGCCTGATCCGTGAAATGCAGGGTCAGGGTATCGATGGGCTGATCCTGGACCTGCGCGGTAACGGCGGCGGCTTTTTGAGCGAAGCCGACAGCCTGACCGGGCTGTTCATCAAACAGGGCCCCGTGGTACAGGTAAAGGACAGCCGCGGACGCATCATGCAGGAGGTGGATCGCAACCCTTCCGTTTATTATGACGGACCGCTGGCGGTGCTGGTCGATCAGTTCAGCGCCTCTGCCTCGGAAATTTTTGCCGCCGCCATTCAGGATTACGGCCGCGGTATTATCATCGGTTCGCAGACATTCGGCAAGGGCACGGTGCAAAGCGCCGCCGACCTGAACCGCTACTTTCCCGGCAGCAAATATAAATACGGCCAGCTCAAGCTGACCATCCGCAAGTTTTACCGTGTAACGGGCGGCAGCACGCAAAACCGCGGCGTAATGCCCGACGTCGATATGCCCAGCCGTTTTGAGCATGATGAGGTGGGCGAAAGCTCGCGTAAAAACGCCCTGGCCTGGGATCATATAGCACCGGCCCCCTACGTGCCCGAAAACGAAGTCACTCCGGAAACGATTACCCGCCTGCTGCGTCAGCACCAGATACGGCTGACACAGGACAGCGCCTTTGCCGCCTATGCCCACAAGGTGGAAGAACTGCGCCACAAAAAGCGGCCGCAACGTTACTCGCTGAACCTGGAAAAACGCCGCGCCGAACGGCAGGATAAGGAAGAGGATGACAAAAAGAAGAAAAAAACCGACTGGGGCCTGCTGGAAAGCGGCAGGGTGCTCAGCGACCTGATACTGATACAGAAGGACGGG